>JAGGUR010000121.1 GCA_021158425.1 Candidatus Cloacimonadota bacterium
TATTCCAATTCGTCTAACCGACGAAAGATGGACTCATATTGTAGAAAACCATGATGATATGGCAGGATATTACTTTGATGTTTTAGAAACCGTTGCTGAGCCTACATGGGTATTAGAGGGAGATGAAGATGAACTTTGGGCTGTAAAAGTTGTCTCAAAAGAAAAAGTTTTGCTTGTAATTTATAAAGAATTAAAAGAGCGTAATGATGGATTTGTTATTACAGCTTTTTTTACAACAAAAATTCAAAAACTCTTAAAAAGGAGAATAATATGGCAACAACCTCAGCAGCAATAAAGGCGATATTCGCAGCTTTACCCCATATCAAAAAAGTGGGCACAAAACATCTGTGGTTTGATTTTGATGAAGAGGCAGATGTTCTATATATAAGTTTAGAACGACCTCAGAGGGCAACTGATACTGACATATTGGAAGACGGGATATTCTTGCGACTCAGAGATAAAAAAGTGGTTGGAATAACTGTAACAAATATCAGTAAAAAATTTAAAAAGTAAGGGAAAAATGAAAAAATCAAAAATATTATGGATTGATGACGAAATAGAGATGCTCAAGCCTCATATTCTATTTCTTGAAGAGAGAAATTATGAGGTAATTCCTGCGTCTAATGGAAATGATGGTATTAAATTAGTTGAAGAAAATAATTTTGATTTAGTGCTTCTTGATGAAATGATGCCTGGACTTGATGGGCTTGAAACTCTATCTGAAATCAAAAAACGGAATGGCTCTATTCCTGTTGTAATGGTTACAAAAAATGAAGAGGAAGGCTTGATGAATAAAGCCATTTCTCAACAAATTACAGATTATATAATAAAACCAATAAATCCAAATCAAGTTTTAATGTCTATTAAAAAAATCTTGATGTCTGAAGAAATTAGACGCAACAGAATGGGTGAAGAATACGCTCAGTTCTCTGCCTGGCTAAATCAAAAACTATTCTCCGAGCCTGATTGGAAAGATTGGACTGAGATATTTAGACGAATTGTAGAATGGGATATAAAATTTGATGAATTGTATTATGAAGATATTGCCCAAATGCACGATTTTGAACGGAAAAATTGTGATGTTGAATTCTCAAACTTTATTGCAAATAATTTTAAAAACTGGTTTCAAAATGCGAATCACCCTACATTATCTTATGAAATAGTAAAAAAATATCTCTTGCCTTTATTTTCACAAAAAAAAGTAGTCTATTTTATAGTCTTGGATTGCCTGCGTCTTGACCAGTTTATGGTATTTAAACCGTATTTAGAACAACTCTTTAATATTAAAACAGATTTGTATATATCCATCCTTCCAACATCTACACCATATTCAAGAAATGCTATATTCAGCGGTATGATGCCTAAAGATATTGCAAGGGTTTTCCCGCAATTCTGGGGAAGTAACAAAGAGGATGAAAATAGTCTCAATCGCTATGAACATTTTTTTATTGATGAACAACTAAAAAGATTAGGAATATCACTCCACAATGGAAGTAAATATACTAAAATTCTAAATCAAGAAGAGGGACAATATGTTGTTAAAAAAATCCCAAGTTATAGAAAAGAACGACTAATTGTTCTTGTGTATAATTTTTTGGATTTATTACTTCATCATCGTTTCAAAGACGAGGTCTTACAAGAAATGATTCCAAATGACCGAGCATTAAGGTCATTATCAAAAATATGGTTTCTTAATTCAAATTTTTATGAAGCATTACAATTAATTGCTAAACAGGATGCTATTATAGTTTTAACTACAGACCATGGTTCTATTAAAGTTCAACATGCAACAAAAGTAATCAGTGATAAGGATGTTACAACAGGTTTGAGAGCAAAACATGGGAAAAATCTATCCTGTAATGAAAGACATACAATTAAAATTACAAATCCTTCAAAATTTGGACTTCCAGCAGAAAGTATAGTGGAAAATTATATCTTTGCAAAGAGTGATTACTATTTTGTCTATCCTACTGATTATCATGAATATAAGAAAAAATTTGATGGGACATATCAACATGGTGGAGTTTCTATGGAAGAGATGATATTGCCTGTAGCGATTCTCACTCCAAAAGGGAAATAAGGGATATAGGGGTATAAGGATATAGGGATAAATTGGAAAAGAAAGATAAAGTCGTAAAAATAAGCCATTCATTAAAAGAAACTGAAAGAATAGCCGAAGAACTTTCTAATAATCTAAATCAAGGAGATGTTGTAGTTTTATATGGTCCTCTCGGCAGCGGCAAAACATTCTTTGTTAAATATATTGCTAAATCTTTGGGAGCAAAGAATTATATTACAAGCCCATCATTTACTATTTTAAATGAGTATAATGCCAGTTTGCCAATTTATCACTTTGACTTTTATCGTTTAAAAACTGAAAAGGAGATTGAAGAAATTGGATTTAGAGATTTCCTGAATCAGAAAGGGATTTTTTTTATTGAGTGGCCGGAAAAAGCAGAACATTTGCTGCCTAAAGAATATATTAAAGTAATGTTTGAAATAATTGATAAAAGCTCTCGGAAGATTACAATTAGTAAAATTTCATAAGAACTTTTTAAAGAGGAATTTTATGGCAAAATTGATGACCAGCGTTTCTGGCATAAGAGGAATTATAGGGAAAACTTTAACTGTGGAAAATGTGATGCGATTTGCACAAAGGTTTGGAATTTTTTGTAAAAAAGGAAAAATCTTGGTAGGAAGAGATTCCAGAACGACCGGAAAAATGCTTTTTAATGCAGTTTCTTCAGGCTTAATGTCAGTGGGTGCTGATGTTGTTGACCTTGGAATTTGCCCCACGCCCACAATCTTGTTGGCAGTAGAGAAATCAGATGCAAACGGAGGTATTGCAATTACTGCCAGTCATAATCCAAAAGAATGGAATGCTCTAAAACTTATCAGCGAGAAAGGAACATTTTTAACCACAAGACAAACTAAGGATTTTTGGAATATCAACGATGGAGATGTAAAACATCAAAATTGGGAAGGCATAGGAAAGTTAAGCTCTGATGACTCCGCAATTGACGACCATATCAATAGCATTCTCGGGTTAAAATATGTAGATTTACCAGCAATAGAAAAGAAGCATTTCAAAGTAGTAATAGATTCTACAAATGGTGCAGGAGGATTAATCTCTCCATTATTATTACGAAAATTGGGTTGTAGTGTTATTGAGCTCTTCTCTGAGCCAACTGGTATTTTTTCAAGAATTGCAGAACCCTCGGCTGAAAATCTGAAAGAATTAGAAAGGCAAGTTATTTTTGAAAAAGCTGATATCGGGTTTGCCACTGACCCAGATGTAGATAGATTATCAATTGTCTCAGAAGAAGGTAAAGCCCTTGGAACAGAATTTTCTCTTCTATTAGCTGAAGATTATATCCTTTCTCAGAATAAAGGAGACATTGCCACAAATTTATCCTCATCAATGGCTTCAGAAGATATTGCAAAAAAGTATGATGCGCAGGTCTTCCGCTCTAAAGTTGGAGAAATAAATGTTGCAGAAACAATGAAAAAATATAATTGTGTTATCGGAGGTGAAGGAAATGGTGGTATAATCCTTCCTGATTTACATTTTACCAGAGATGCACCAATGGGAATGGCTTTGATATTATCGTATATGGCAAGAACGGATAAAAAAATATCTGAATTGGCTAATTTAATTCCTCATTATTTTATGTATAAAACGAAGCTCCAACTTACTGATAATATAGATTTTGATAAAAGTATGATTCAAACCAAAGATAAATTTTCTGACTGCAAATTTGATTTTACAGATGGATTAAAAATTATTGCGAGGGATTATTGGGTTCATATAAGAAAATCT
Source organism: Candidatus Cloacimonadota bacterium (assembly GCA_021158425.1). Classification (GTDB taxonomy): domain Bacteria; phylum Cloacimonadota; class Cloacimonadia; order JGIOTU-2; family JGIOTU-2; genus JAGMCF01. Next base: position 3,821 of record JAGGUR010000121.1, read on the forward strand.
GGAACTGAGCCAGTTGTTAGAATTATTTCTGAAAGTAACAATAAAGAAAAAGCAAAAAAATTATGTAATCAAGTTGAGAAATACTTTATAGTTTAGGAGTAAACGTGGATGTAAAATTAACAGAGGAATTAATAAGTAGACTGCCAAAGACCGATTTGCATGTTCATCTTGACGGGTCATTGAGAATAGAAACTATCATTGACTTAGCTAAGAAACAAAAGGTAAAAATACCAACTTTAGAGCCTGAAAAGTTAAAACAACTTCTCTCTGCTGAGAATGCACATAGTCTGGAAGAATATCTTCAAGGGTTTCAATACACACTGTTAGTATTACAAACTGAGGACGCACTTTTCCGTGCTGCATACGAATTAGCTGAGGATTCTGCCAATGAAAACATTCGCTATACAGAAATTCGTTATTGCCCTATTCTTCATACGAAAAAAGGACTAAACCTTACTTCAGTTTCCAATGCAGTTTTGGATGGGTTGGCTCAGGCAGAGAAAGAGTTCAATATAAAAACTGGGGTTATCGTTACAGGAATGCGAAATATGAGCCCTGATGTATCGTTAAAATTAGTAGGATTAGCAATTGCATACAAAGGTAAGAGTGTTGTGGGATTTGACCTTGCTGGCGAGGAAATGAATTATCCAGCAAAGGAACATCGTGAGGCTTTTGACCTGGCTTTAAAAAATAATCTGAATATTACTATTCACGCTGGCGAAGGCTATGGACCTTCAAGTATACATCAAGCTATTCATTATTGTGGTGCACACAGAATTGGGCATGGAACACGCCTGATAGAGGATGGAGATTTGCTTAATTATGTAAATGACCACCGTATTCCGATAGAGATTTGCCTTTCCAGCAACTTACACACAAAAGCTGTCAAATCGTTTGCAGCACATCCGCTTCCATTATTCTATGATTTAGGACTGCGAGTTACTCTAAATACAGATAATAGGCTAATTTCAAATACAACAATGACTAAAGAATTTATGTTAACTGTAAAGCACTTTGGGTTTGATTATAAGCACATAAAGAATCTAATCATAAATGGGTTTAAGAGTTCTTTCTTGCCATATCGGGAAAAATCAATTATGCTAAATAAGATACTGGGGGAAATGGCAGAAATTGAAAAGCAAGAAATGAAGGCTGAAGCGGTGGAGTATGAGGATAAGTTATAATTAGATACATGATTCAGTATCCGGAATATAGAGTGCAGAATATAAAGATAATGTATTAGAAACTTTTAAATACCCTTGCCAATGAGTAACCTTGTGCCTTAATCTCTAAATCAAGAAAATATCCAAAATGTACAAAAGGTCATTAATAATTCCATTGCGATAATTAGCCCACATATTAAATGACTCAAGTTTTACAGAAGTGAATGTTACGGAATA
>JAGGUR010000165.1 GCA_021158425.1 Candidatus Cloacimonadota bacterium
TATTTTGCTGCAATCAGGTTATGTTCCTTAATCTTTGCCAGTATTTCTGGTTCTGTATAGAATTTGCCCTCTTTATGTGCTATTGGCAAACTAATCTTATCTATTCCATCAACCCATGGACTACTGCCTTTAAACTGTAAATCAACCCACCTATCAATGTATCTAACTGAATTGTTGTGGATTAATGCAACATTTCTTTCACCATATTTTTTATCTAACGCAGGGAGCAGGCCGAGATTAACCATAACCTGAAAACCATTGCAGATTCCTATTGATAGGTGGTCTTTCTCAACAAAATCTTTTATTTCATACCAGAAATTGTTTTTGATTTTATTTGCTAAAGCATTGCCAGAGCCAGTGTCATCTCCATAAGAAAATCCTCCTGGGATGACCAGGATTTGATAATCATTTAGTTTTTTATAGCCATCAATTAAATCATTGATGTGGACTATTTCTGAATTTGCTCCTGCTTTTTCAAAAGCAAAGCTAGTTTCTTCATCACAATTAATCCCATATCCAGTCATTACCAAAACATTTGGTTTTGCCATTTTTATTAATTATTATTTTAATAATCCTCAAATGTGGATTTATATGATTTTAACATTGAATTTATGGTTGTATTGATTATTTTATTCCCATTTTTCCCTTTTACAATAAATGAATTATCTTTTTTGATAGTTCCTATTTTAGCAAAACTATTGCCTTTCATAATCTTTTCAAATGCATTTTTGTATTGTGGTGCTACTGTTACAACAATTCTTCCCTGGCTTTCAGAGTAGAGTGCAAAATCATCTCTTGAACAGTTTCCTAAAAGTTTTTCCAGAGAAGCTTCTAACCCTAATTTTCCTCCCATAGCTGTTTTAGCTAACGCTATGGCAAGACCACCTTTGTTGATACTTTGTGAAGATGCAACCAAGTTTTTATCTATGGCTTTTGATAATGCCTTATACAATTTTTTGTTTTTTTTAGCATCTACTTTTGGTACAGTATTTCCAATGTATTTTTTCCCTCTCTGTTGCTCACCAATCATTGCAAAGTATTCAGAGCCCCCAAGTTCTTCATTGCTTTCTCCTAAAATATAAACCAAATCTCCAGCAAATTTTGCATCTAATGAAACTGCTTTTCTTGAATCTTTTATAACCCCAATTGAAGATATTAATAGTGTTGGTGGGATTGATATTTTTATTGGCTCATTGTTTTTATTATAGCCTTTAAAATCATTGAACATGCTATCTTTGCCAGATATAAATGGGGTTCCATAAGCAACGGAATAATCATAGCAGGCCTTAACAGCATATTTTAATTGTCCTAATCTCTTTGGTTCGTTAGAACTGCACCAACAGAAATTATCCAATAAGGCGAGATGGTCAAGATTTGCGCCAGCAGCAACAGCATTTCTAACAGCTGTGTCAATTGCACAAGCAGCCATATGATATGTGCTAATCTCGCTATAATTTGGATTGATGCCCTGGGAAAGAATTATTCCTTTATTAGAGTCTAAAAGCGGTCTTGTTACTGTAGAATCTCCATTTACTCTGCCTTTTCCTTGTAATGGTTTTATCACTGAACCACCTTGAACTTCGTGGTCATATTGTTGCGAAATAAACTCAAAATTTGCAATATTTAATCGTTTAAGCATTAAATGGAGTGTGTCTGTTAGATCTTCTAATTCTGGAATAATTGGCTCTTTATTCTTTGGTTTAATATATTCTGTTTTCATTGGTCTTTTTGGCAGTCCGTTATGTAAGAACTTCATGTCAATATCCATGATTGTCTTATTATTATATTCAACAACACATTTTCCTGAATCAGTGAATTTACCAATAACGCTTGCTTCTACACCCCGCCTTTTCATTAAATCTGAGAATCTATTCCATTTTTCTTCAGGTACTGCAAGAGTCATTCTTTCCTGCGATTCTGAAATCCAGATTTTCCATGGCTCAAGTCCTGGGTATTTTAAAGGGACTTTATTAAGGTTAACATAACATCCATTACTTTCTTCTGCCATTTCTGCAACAGAACAGGATAAACCACCAGCACCATTATCAGTTATGCTGTTATATAATCCAAGGTCCCGTGCTTCTTTTACAAGAGCGTCACTTAATTTCTTTTGAGTAATTGGGTCTCCTATCTGGACAGCAGTTGCAGGACTTTTTGAATCCATTATTTCTGAAGAAAAAGTGGCACCATGAATGCCATCCTGTCCAACTTTACCACCAACCATTACAATGTAATCTCCTGGCCGTGCCTTTTTTTGATGTGATAATCTACCTGCACTTTTTCTTGGGATTAAGCCAACCGTGCCTACAAATACAAGTGGCTTTCCCCTGTAATTCTTATCAAAAACAAGAAAGCCTTGTGGTGTGGGAATGCCAGAACAGTTCCCTCCAACATTAACTCCATTAACTACTCCCTCAAGTATTCTTCTTGAAGAAAGCATTTTTTTTACAAAATTTGGACCTTTGTAAAGGCTGTCCTTGTTTTTGGGGTCAGCAAAACAATAACCATACATATTGATTATCGGTTTTGCGCCAAGACCAAAGCCAATTGTATCACGGTTAACACCAACTATTCCAGTGATAGCACCACCAAAAGGATTCAGAGCAGAAGGGCTGTTATGGGTCTCTACTTTACAAGTGATTAGATAATTTTCGTCAAAGACTATAGCCCCAGAATTGTCTGTGAATACTGAAACACAGATGTCTTTGTCTGCCTTTTTTTTCCTGATTCTTTCAGTTGAGCCTTGAATGTATGTTTTAAATAAACCATCAGTGATTTCATCTATTGGGTCTGCAAAGATTGTATGTTTGCAGTGCTCTGACCATGATTGGGCAAGAGACTCTAATTCAATATCATTTGGGTTTCTGCCTTGCTTTTTGAAATATTCCTGTATTGTTTTCATATATTCTAAATCTAAGGCTAATGGACCGTTCCTGTTTCCATCCTCATTTTTAATTCCTTTTTTTCCAATTATACCTAATTCATAATCGCTTGCATTAAGAATATCTACAAGGTTTACTTTTGGAGTTCTGTCTAATTTAACTCTCGGGGCAGTAATACCAAATCCATTATCCTTAACTTCATCATAGCTTTTAATCTGAACTCTTTGTATTAATGGATTATATAAACTATCTGCAATGTCCTTGATTTGTTTTTTGGATAGCTCTCCTGAGATAAATGTTACCTGAGAACTGTATACTCCTTGTGTTGGAGGAAATTTAGTTTTGAATAGATCTTCAATTAGTTCTCTTGTTGTGTTTCCTATGTTGTCTGTAACCCCTGGAAGGAAGCCGACTTCTATTGCCCAGTCAAATTTATTCTGCACTGGATATTTATTGATAATTGATTCTTGCGTTATTGGATTAGAAAGCATTGAAGCAATAGATTCTAATTCAGAATGGCTCATGCTCATGTCAAATGTGTAAACATCAACGATTTCTATATCAGTAATTTTTCCAGAAATAATGTCTTCTATGTGCTTTTTTCTGACCAAAGCCCGTGCATCCGGGATTCTGGATTTTATTTTTATCTGGCTAAGCATTTTGCTTTATCCGATATTTTTTACGAAGTTCTTGAAATCTTGAATAGTCTCCCATATCAAAAGGGTATTGTCTTTTTGTGCATCCTAAACAAGCTGTTTCTAAAGTTAAATTCACAGCCTTGAGCATTTTTTCAAGTGGAAGATAGTTTAATGTTGTTGCTCCAATCTTTTTCCGCGCTCGTTCTATGTCTTGCTTGCTGTTATTGTTTAAAAGCAGCTCTTCTTGAGTTGGCGTGTCTATTCCTCCGGGGCAGATTCCTATGTAAGGTGGATAGGTTGAAAATAGATGTACTTCTCTTGCACCCAATTCATATAGTTTATGAACTACTTTTTTAGAAGTTTCTCCACGAACAATACTATCATCAACTAAAGCTATGCTTTTTTTGTTGATGCGTGATTTAATAAAAAGCAACTTATCATCAATAGATTTTTTTCTTTTTTTAGCATCCTGCTGAAATGCTCTTATTGGAGAGTGAGAAGGCCGAGCAATTATTCCACCATATGGTTTATTCCATTTGTTAGCAATGGCTATTGCCGCTGGAATTGGAGATTTTGGGACTGCTATTACTGTATCAACAATATTTCTTAATTCTGAATAATGTTCTGCTAAAGCAGAGCCAAGCTTGTAGCGTGCATCATAAACTTGCTGCCCATTTAGTTTGGAATCCACTTGAGCAAAATAAACTGACTCAAACGGGCAAACCTTTTCTTGTTGTTGATTTATTTTTTTATGATAAACATTAAGGTCAAAATCAATGAACATTGCCTCTCCTGGCTTAAGCTCATATGAATCTTGAAAATCCTTTAGAAAATGAAGGGCTGTTGTTTCAGATGTAAAAACATATTGGATTGTTTTATTTTTTTCTTTTTTGGCAAAACTTAATGGCCTGACCCCATGTGGGTCCTTAAATGCCAACAAGCCATGATTAGAAATAATTGCCACTGTTGAATATGCTCCAATAGCATGATATTTTGATTTAGTACTCATTGTTTTTTCTAAAGCAGGAAAGAGCTTTTCTTTTACAAAAGAAGGTGTATCTTTAGCCTGGTAGGATTTCTCTGCTATCAAATTTTGGGATAAGGCAAACAACAATGCTTCAACATCACAATTTGTGAAGAATGAGTATGATTGTTGCTTTTCCAATTTTTCTCTTAAACTTAAATAATTAGCTATTTGACCGTTATGAGAGATTGCTACTCCTGGTTTTTGGATATAAATTGGTTGGGCGTCTATTAAAACATTATCACCAGA
>JAGGUR010000047.1 GCA_021158425.1 Candidatus Cloacimonadota bacterium
GTATATATCGATGTTCATCGTTAGTTAAATTAAATCCAATAGATGTTTTTCACTTTTACTTTGTTCTAAGTAATTCACAACATACTTGCCGATAATATCAAATTCAAGATTAAATTCATCTCCAATTCTTGCATATTTTAGATTTGTATTTTCCATAGTGTAAGAAATGATATTAACAAAGAAACTGCGAGGGCTGACCTTTGTGAGGGTTAAACTGATTCCATTTACTGCAATAGAACCCTTTTCTGTAATTAGGTCTTTATACTTTTCAGGAAAAGATATTTCTAACACAGAATTTCCACTAATTATTCTTTTTGAGAGCAATCTTCCAACAGTATCTATATGCCCTTGAACTAAATGTCCATCAAACCTGCTATCTGCTGACATTGGTAATTCTAAATTGATTATGTTCCCTATCTTAATATGTTTTAAATTGGTTCGGTTAAGGGTTTCAGAAGTAACTTCAACAGTGAATGAGTCTTGCCTATTTTCAATAACTGTTAAACATGCACCATTACAGGCAATGCTATCAGCAGGATGAAGTAAATTCTTTAAACCATCTGAAGAAATGCTCAAGTACATCTTGTTGCCAGAATATTTTACATTCTTTACTTTTCCTAAATGCTTTATTATTCCAGTAAACATAATAAAAATTATTTTAGATAAACAAATTTTATGTCAAGTTATGTAAATTATTCTTATCGTCTTTGAGAACGGGGACCTATTTCTCTATCAATAAACACCAACTAATGACATCTTAATAAGTTCTAAAAATGAACCAAAAGTTAACCATTTTCTTGACGCAATTTTAAAAATTTTTATTATTTACTTAAATAAATCTTGGAGGGTTCAAATGAAAAAAAGAACTTTAGTAATCATTCTAATAATCGTGGCATTGATAATATCAATTTCGCTTTTTCCTGGCTGTGGTAAGAAAAAAGTGCCTGAAAAGGAAGTTGCTGAACCGACAAAGGCAGAAGAGCCAACTGTAGAGAAAGCAAAAGTTACACCAGAAAAAGAACCTGAACAAGTTCCTGAAGAAGTCAAGGGTGAAGAAAAAGTATTTGAATTGCAAGTAGTCGCAGTTAAAGACTACTCAAAAATTAATATTGAGAAGAACAAATTAGCTCAATATGGTTACAATACCAAAATCACCACAATTAAGAAAGATGGCGAAACTTTCTATCGTCTGCGTCTGGATGGTTTGTATACTTATTCTGAAGCTACTAAATTGGGTGAAAAATTGAAAGACCAATTCCCTTCAATTCATGAGTATTGGGTCCAAAAGGTAAGATAGGACTTATACTCACGAAGTCCCGTCTTGTCCCGATTTACCTGTCCTGCCTGCCTTGTGGAATGACGAAGTTAATATTCCATTGGGTGAAATCTCTCTTCTATATTTATCCCGTTAAATCTCATCTTTATGTATTTAACTGGGATTTCACTTGGTATCGGAAATAAATCCTCCTTCCGAGGATAAATTGGGATGAAAATAATGATGAAAATAACACACCCCGTCTGTCCCGATGAATCGGGACATCCAACCCTCTCAAGAGGGGACTTTTTATGATTCCTCTCTAATAAGAGGGGAAAAATTCTCCAAAGGAGAATTAGGGGTGTGTTCTTTATGTCCTATTTTCATATTAAAATGATAAATCAACAATTCCGCAGTTGGACAGTTATTAACCTGGACAATTTCAGATATAACATTACCCAACTCAAAAAATTCTTAAAACCTGATGTCGAGCTAATGCAGATTGTTAAAGCAGATGCTTATGGACATGGTTCAGTTGAAATTGCTCGTGAATCAGAAAAATTGGGTCTAAAATGGCTGGGTGTAGCAAACTCAGACGAAGGTGTTCTTCTCAGACTTGAGCAGATAAATAGTAGAATATTAATATTAAGTCCCTCATTCCCTGATGAAATTGAAAATATAATCAATTATGACTTAACTCCATCTATTTCAAGTATTGAGTTTGCTAAGAAGCTGAATAGGTTTGCCGCTCAAAATAAGAAAACTGTCAAAATCCATATAAACTTTGATACAGGGATGGGCAGAGCAGGATTTCTATGGAATCAAGTAAAAGAAGCTGTATCTGAATTTAAAAAGTTGAAAAATATTCAGATTGAAGGTGTATTTTCTCATTTTTCAATGAGTGAAAATAAAGAAAATGAATTCTCTACTATCCAGGTTCAAAGATTTGATTCAGTTTTGTCACAACTTAAATCTGCAGATATCAATCCAGAAATCATTCATTTAGAAAATAGCGCTGGTTTAGTCAATTTCCCCGACTTTCAATATAATATGGTGCGAGTGGGTCTGTTATCTTATGGAATCTATACAGATGAAACTCTGCGAGAAAAAATCAAACTCCGCCCTGTAATGACCTTCAAATCTAAAATAAGTTTAATAAAAGAATTTCCAGCGGATTTTGGAATTAGTTACAACAAAACATATGTAACACAGAGACCAACACGCACAGCAATTCTACCAATCGGGTATGGAGATGGCTATAACTTTCTACTTTCAAATCTTGGAAAGGTTATCATAAATGGAAAAATATGCCCAGTTCTTGGCAGAGTAACTATGGATATGATAGTAGTTGATATCTCAAATATAAAAAATGTAAAAGTTGGAGATGAAGTAACTCTGCTTGGCAATAATGGAAATTTAACAATTTCTGCCGAAGAATTATCCAGACTTTATAATGGATTATCTTATGAAACTGTATGTAATCTTGGAAGGCGAGCACAAAGGATTTTTATCAAAGAAAATAAAGGCACAACGATTGAACCTATTTCTCGTCGGACTTTTATAGCTAAAGATTTTTCAAATACAAAATTAGAAAAAATAATCCAAACCTCATTAAATCAACGGTTGAATAGCAATGAGATCGGAAGTATAATTTATCAGGAATTGCTTAAAAATCTGTTCTCAACTGCAGATAGAGAAGTAAACTGGAAAACAAACTTTGTCCATTCCGTGAAATTCTTAGAAATCAAATCCCCAATTAAATTGGGGACAGAGACGGCAAAGCAATTTTATCTCACTAAAACCAAATTGAGTTACCATAAAAGATTAGTTAATGAAAAATTCAAAATAGTCTGTGCAAACAATATAGCAGACCTTGAGCAATATTTTCTATCTGAAGATGTTGAATATCGCTGGCTTTTGGATAGCAAGATAGACCTGATTAATTCATTTCATATTGATAAAATCCTTGTAGATGATATTATTTTAAAATATAAAATCAAAAAAAATAATCGTATTTCATATCCTTCTGAACTTGCTAATCTTGAGATAGAATGCTCGCATCCTCAACTTAAAACTCTTATTGGAAAAGATGTAAAATTCACAATAGATACTATCACTTATTACCCAAAAACGAAACACCAATTAACAATCTATCTTGCAGAATTAACAAAGGGTATTTCTGTTACATTTGATTTTTCAGAGACTCCAATTAAAGATGTTGAGACTATCTCAATTTTTGCTGGTAAAGAAAAATATCCTAAAGAACTCAAAAAAAATGGGATAATTACTTTAAAAAGTTATGAAGATGAATGGTTCTTTCCAAACAGTGGTGTAGTTTTTGTATGGTAAATTAATTGTTTGTAGAACGACCTTTCCGTCTGGGCGCCGAGACCGACCAAGGTCGTTAATGTAAATAGGCTCTGCATTCCAAGGGGAGACCTTCGAAAAACGTACCATAAAAGAACGAGTTCACCCTTCGTAGTCCCGATATTTCGGGACGGAGAACGGGCAATAAACCTTGTTCTACATTTATGTATAAACTAATTAACCAAAATTCTGAAAATATTATTTGTAGAATAAATGATAAAATTGACAAAAATTCAACATAAATTCCAAATTGTTTTGGAGAAATAAATGGTTACAAAATCTCAAAAATTAAGATTAGGAATTTTTATTTGTGTTGGAATAGTTTTACTTGTGGCTTTACTAAGTTTGCTACTCGGGAATATTCTGTTCAATAAAAAGGATATATATTTTATCAGATACAAGGATGTTTCTGTTGCCGGACTCAACATTGGCGGGGCGGTGCAGTATCATGGCATACGAATTGGACGCGTGGAAGATCTAACCATTGACCCAAAAGATGTAACCACTGTAATAGTTGAAATCAGTGTAAAACATAAAACACCTATCAAGGAAGATGTTGAAGCTGTTATTTCTACAGTTGGTATAACAGGTTTAAAGTTGATAGAATTAGTCGGTGGTACTGCTGAATCCGAAACACTAAAGCCAAATTCTTACATAAAACCTGGTGCGTCCGTATTTGAAGCAATTACTGGAAAAGCTGAAGTAATAGCAGAAAAACTTGAATTCGTTCTTAATAATCTGGCAGACCTATTCAGTGGAGAAAATAAAACTGATTTAAAAGAGTTGATAAGAAATGCAAAGAACTCTCTTGCAAATATCAACAACCTTCTTGAAGAAAATAGAGATAATATCAAACAAAGCATTACAAACATAAACAAATTTTCAGATGAATTGCCAATTTTGTCTGATAATGCAGAAAAGACTATCAATGATATTAAAGAATTTATAAATTCAGAAGAAATGTCAAATCTTCTTGCAAACCTTAATGATATTTCTGATGAAATCAAACTTGCTCAAATCAAGAAAACTATCAACGATATTAATGTCGCAGTTGCAACAATCAATAAAACTTTTACACATATGGACCTAACCTTCATTGAAAGCAGAGAAGATATTATTCAATCTATGGATTTGCTGAAAGAAACAATGCAATATCTTAACGAATTCTCAAGACTTATTTCAGAGGAACCATCATTACTTATAAAAACCAGGGGGACAGAAGAAATACCTGGAGGTAGATAACTATGAATATTAAAAAATATATAATTCCTTTAATAGTCATTTTGATAATTGGCTGTACGAAACGGTATATAGCAAGATACTATATTCTTGACTACAATCCTCAAATAAATGTAGAAAATCAACTTGAAAAACCTTTTCCATATAATTTACAGGTTAAAAAATTTAAGATTGACCGCACTTATGATAATTCCCGAATTGTTATCAGACAATCTGCCCATCAAATCTACTATGATAAATTTAGTCTATGGGCTCGACGACCACAGGAAGCAATAACTTTCTTACTTATTAATCACATTAACAAACTTCATATTGTAAAAAACTGCAAAGAAAGATTTATAGATGATAGGCCAGATTTCATCATCAGTGGACAAATACACAGCATAGAAAAATATCAAAATGATTTACTGCTCCGCGCTGATATTCATATTTCACTGACATTAACTAAAGTTTCTACCAATCAAATTGTGCTCAACAAAGAAATTGTAAATTACATACCATTATATACAAATGAAATGAACTACTTTGCCAAAACTATAAGCGATAATTTAAATAAGGAATTTTCAAGTTTTATTCTTGATATGGTAAATTATTTTAAAAGCGAAGAACAAACAAAATTATGATAGCACATTATAACTAATAATAATCTAACATTACACATAAAGAAATTTGGGAGGAAAGATGTTTAAAAAAATGACACATGGTTCTTTTATAAGTTTTGCAAACCCTTTTGGGGTGTATTCAAAACTAATAATAGGCTTTCTCATGTTTTTGCTTTCACTTTGCCTTTTTCCTATAAACACTTCTGCACAACTTATTAATCCATATTCAACCTGGTATGCAGATGACCCTCAAATCCAACTAGAAAAAGAGGGAGAAGATGATCAGATTGGTATGGGAAGAGTCTTTGTTCCAGCAATGTCAAAACCAAAGCTTGAACCTGGATACTCTATTTATCAAGACGGCAAAATGATAAAAAGTAATTGCCCTGTAGGTAAAAGTGTTTTTCTAAAACCCGGCAAATATACTTTGTATATTGGTTCTGCAACTTCAAAAACTCAGCAGATCAAAGAAGAGGTTCTGATTAAGAATGGGCAGACCGTTATCGTACCTGTAAAATGGTCAGGATTGATCATAAAAATAATTGACCAAAACCGCGATTATCTGAGAGAACCATATGAAATATATGCAATAGATAATTACAAAGAAAGTATCGGTATGAAGTATAGTGCTGATGAGGATGAACCCGGAGAAGAACAGGAGACATGGTGTTTGAAACCAGGCTTATACAAAGTTATAAAATATAAAGAAGCTCCCAAAACCTTTATAAACTTTTCAACTATCCAATTGTTGCCTTGTGAACTGGCAATTATGACCATTGTTATTGACAATACAACCCGAAATTTCATCGGTGCGGGAATACTCCCTGAAATGACAGAAATCGGTAAAGAAAAAGTCTGGAAAAAATATACCTCCATAACCGGTAACTTCTTCTTAACCAGTGACAATTTTACTGAAAAAAATAAAAACAGGACTAATATTACCCTGGGTTCAAAATTAGAAAATGAACTCAAATTAGATAAATTTCCCCATTATTTCAGCAGTAAACAAATTCTGAATATCGGCTTTAGTAAAGAGCAAAACCAGGATTTTAGAATATACTCAAATAACTTACAAATCCCAACTACTTATATTTATTATTTTGTAAAATCGTTCGGTATTTATAGCAGATTTAGAATAGATGCAAGTATTTTCCCAACAAATTACTACTATACTTCAAAAAAGGATACGATTAAAAAATATTATACCAACGGAAATATAGATATACTAACAAATACTGATAAAGTGAAAATTTCTCCTATGTTTTTCCCTATCAAATTGGAAGAGGGCTTAGGATTAAATCTCTCTGTAATAAAGACAAACCGTAGCGACTTGAATATCAAAACTGGTCTCGGACTTTCTCAAACCTTTAATAATGATGTATTTGAACAGGACGAAAATGATTCTAAAAAATTTAATGAACTTGAATCAGTTTATCTCAATGGCATTGAAGGCTCGGTTTCAGGTGATTTCAGAATTTCTAACAATGTTACTTATATTTTCGAAATCTATACATTACAACCTTTTGAGAAAAACCGCAAACAAACCTACAGAATAGAGAATACAATTACTTTCCGAATCTCTTCTTTCGTCTCACTTGATTATACTCTTACTTTGAACAAGGATGAAACCAAAGCCTGGACCGTGCAGAATCATAATCTTTCTTTAAATTTTACCTTCATTTCTTTCTAAAATGCAAATTTTCAGTCTGGAAAACAACCGTCTGCTTATCACAGGTTCTCTAAAGATAAATAATGCAGAAGAACTCGTAAAAGAAGCATCAGCAAATTTATTAAAAATACCAGGAAAGAATCTTATAATTGATCTTTCCGGGCTTCGTTCCATTGACAGTGCGGGTGTAGCGGCTATAGACCAAATCATCACAAATGCAAAGGAGCAATCTCTATCTTCTAAGATTGTGAATGCTTCTGCTGAGATAAAAGCATCACTTCAGACTTTTTCTTCTTTAAAAATTCCATATCACAAACCAAAAACAGAGAAATCCAATCTATTATTATTCCTTGGACAGAAAGGATATGGTCTCCTCGGAGAAATAAAAGATTTTATACAATTAACGGCGGATGTTTTCTACTGGGGAACTATCGGCTTATTTAACAAGAAAGGACAAAGAAAGGGAGAGTTTGTAAATCAGGCTAATCTCATCGGAGTAGATGCATTACCTATCGTAGCATTGCTCTCATTCCTTGTTGGTTTCATCCTTTCCTTGCAATCCGCACAACAGCTAAGACAGTTCGGGGCAAACATTTTCGTGGTTGACTTAATCTCTATCTCTATGACTCGTGAAATGGGACCCTTGTTGACAGCAATTATTCTTGCCGGCCGAAGTGGTTCAGCAATAGCATCTGAGCTGGCTTCCATGAAAATTTCTGAAGAGATTGATGCTCTTAAATCTATGGCATTAAATCCAATCAAATATGTCGTCCTCCCAAAATTGTATGCAATGACAATAGCAACTCCCCTATTAACTATCTTCTCAGATATTATTGGTATCGCTGGTGGATTTATTATCGGCATCACTTTTCTCAAGATCAGCCCAATGGCTTTTGTTGATAGAATGGCATCTGTAATGGTTCTCAAAGATATCTTTATCAGTATAATCAAGTCTTTCATGTTTGCCTGGGTAATATCAATAGTTGGCTTCTATCACGGTTTTCGGGCAACAGGTGGCGCAGAAGGAGTTGGTAAAGCAACTACCTCCTCTGTTGTTACTGCAATATTTATGGTTATTGTTGTAGACAGTATTATCGGATTAATATTCTATTAACTGAATATGGAGTGCTGAA
>JAGGUR010000088.1 GCA_021158425.1 Candidatus Cloacimonadota bacterium
CATTCTATTGCCGCTTTGGAAGTTTTCCGAGAGTAAAATATGGTCAAGGTCTAATTATGAAGGACTACACGAACATGCTTAACTATCCTGATAAAAAACAATTGGGTACAGAAATAGCTGTAAATACAAATATTTACGATTTAGGCTTTGAAGCCTTCTGCTCAAATGTTTATGAAGCAGATATTTTCGCTACCAGGATTAAAGGCAAGCCTTTGAAAAATCTTGATATCCCTATTATCAAAAACATCCAATTCGGAGTTACAGCAGCTGCAGATTTAAATCAATTAGGTGCTTTGAAGGACAGCGATGGAGATGGTTATCCTGATAAATTTGATGATTTCCCTGATGATGATGAATGCTGGGCAGACACAGATGGAGATGGTTATCCTGATGACATTGATATAGATGCAAATGGTGATAACATTCTTGATGCAAACCAAAACCCTGACTCCTTAAATCTAAAAAAAGTTTATAAATTAGGAAAAAAAGAAGGTATAACAGCTTTAGGCTTTGACTATATCGTTCCTATTATAAACAATAAATTATTTAAACTTTACAATTATGGAGAATTTGCTCAGATAATAGATTATGGAAATGGATTTATCTTCCCGGGTTTCGGCTCACACTTCCTTATATTTGATTTGAATCTTGAATATCGTATATTTGGAAAGGAATTTGAATCTAATTATTTTAACTATCTTTATGATAATGAAAGAGCAATCATTTCAGGAGATTCTGTCGTAACCAAAGAAAGCCGATTAGATAGTATCAAAAGTTCTCAGGGATGGCGAGGTGAATTGACCACACATCTCCTTAATGTCATTGACCTCTCCGTTGCTTATGAAGATATTCATGGAGATGATTATGATATGGGAAAAACTATTTTGGGTCAGGTCAACTTAAAAAGAGGCTTAATCCCCAGATTGTCTTATGCCTATGCTCGTTATTCTCAAACAAAAGTAAAAGACCTCACAACATGGAAAAGTCCTAATGCTAGTATAGAAGCCCAGATGGGTTATGAGCTGTCTTACAATACTATCCTTATCGCAAATTATAAAGAATATTACGAAGACCTTAATAATGATAATAAAATCAAAGGTGATGATGAAACTATCACATCTTTCAGCTTTGGGGTGCAATTCAAATTTTAGAAGGACACAACCATAAAGGTTCATCCTGCGCAGTAGCAGTCCCACTGCTACGCCTGTCCACCGTAATATCCATTCTCCGTCCGCCAACTGGCGGACTGCAAAGGATGAACTATGGAAGGCGGAGAGAATGGATCTCTTGCTGAATGTAGTTCCGATATATCGGAACTACTCCATATAATATTAAAAGGATTTTCAGATGAAACATTCATTTCAGCGAACTGACACAAAGGAACATGAAAATATCATTGTAAGCATTCCCAATCCCCCCCGATATAATCGGGAGGGAGGGCTTCTGTCTCGGCTTGGCCGAGCCAAGACGGATGGGAATGAGAGGTTATATTTTTTTTCTTTGTGTCTTTGTGTCCCTGCCTGCCAAAGCAAAGCGGCGGGCAGGTCTGTGGCGAAAGGTATTTACATATGAAAAAAATATTCTTAACACTCACCCTATTTATTCTCATTTTCAGCTGTTTATGGTCCGAAAATAGCTTCACAATTGCCCAAATGACTGAAAACAATATCCAACTCAAACTGCATATAGATGAATACTCCTTTTCTGATATTAGCATTAAGGGAAAGTTATATCAAAATATTGAACTCTCGGGAATTGATTTTATCAAATTTAGTGAAGAAGGCGCTCCACAACTTCCATTCTTCTCAAAGGTGATTGGTTTACCCCCGGATGGAAATATCTCGGCAAAAATAATATCTGAAAATCATAAGATAATTGAAAACAAAAATATCTCCTACAATCCAACATATTTTGAAAAGAATGGCGAATTAATTGCAAACTTTGATATTCCAGCAAGTTATCAAAATCGGGCATTTCTCCCCGGTAAATTAATTGAATCTGAGGTTGTTGGATATGTGGGAGATAGAAATTTGGGCGTGGTTCGTATCTTTCCAATCCAATTCAATCCAAAAGAGAACAAAGTAAAAATTTATACTGACTTAACAATTAGTATCAGAATCACTGGAAATAAGGGGAAAAATAGTCCGCCAGCTGGCGGAGGCTCAAATTATATTGATAACATAGCTGATGATTTTATTCTTAACAATAAATTTTCAAAAAATTGGAGAAAAGAAAGGGAACCTTCCTATTATCCAGAACATAAACAAGATGAGTCTGTAATAAATAAGTTCCAATTTATTATTGACCAAAAAGGAATTTACAAAATCACTTATTCTTTTCTAAAAGATACGATTTCATTCTGGCAAGATTCTTTGCAATTTAACTACCAATTTGACTTTGATATTGATGAGATAAACCCTAAATATCTGGAATTAAGCAACAAAGGAAATCCTGTTCCAATATATTTCTCTGGCGAATATGATGGTTCATTTGATGAGGAAGACTATTTTGAGTTTTATGCTGATATCAATCACGGAAAAGATTGCTTTTATGATAATTATTCATGGGAGAACTGCTTCACCCTTGAATATAATGAAGGACATTTAGGAGCACGACTTTCTGTTGAAGATTGTGGATTATACGAAACAGACCCCCGTAAATATAAAAGACCATATTATTTTGATACAACCCTTCACTTAGAAAAACAAAGTCTCTATGCTAAACTAAGTCAAGTATCTAATATAAGAGAAGATTTATGGTTTTGGACTCAAATCAGTGCTCCTAATATGAAAAGCTTCCCATTTATATTACACAATCCTGTGCAGACAAATGCGAGAAGTGCTACCATCAATGTTTCATTATTTGGCAATACATATTTCAAAACCGACCCGGAGACGGGCGAGGTAACAAATTCAGGAATGCATCATGCACTGGCTTATATTAATGCATCTCAGGTAGGTAATGTAATATGGGGGGGGCAATTTGCAGAGAACTTTGGTCAAACAGAAGCAATCATTACAGGAACAATAGCAAATGATAACTTGAATGATGGCACTAATATGATTTATATTTCTATGCCCGGTGATACAGATGCCAGTTATGATATGGTTATGTTGAATTATATTGATATTACTTACTGGCGTGAATATATTCCTTATGATGGTATCTTGGAATTCAATAAACCATCCTTTTTGGACCCTCAATTATTCCAATTTGAGATTAACGGTTTCCAGTCCTCAGATATTGATATTTATAAAATTGGCGTAAGTAAATTAGAAAATGTCAGCATTGAATCAACAATGCCTGCTGGCGGCTCTCCATTCATAGTAACATTTCAAGATGAAGTAATTGATGATTCAACAAAATATATTGCAGTAAGTTCTGAAAAAAAATTAGTCCCAAAATTTGTAAAACCAGATATACCAAGCAATCTACACGATACAAATAATCAGGCAGATTACATTCTAATTTCTATACGAGATTTTATTAGTGATGAATCAATACCTGAATTCATTTCTCACTGGCAAAACTATGGAAATCTTACGGTGAAGCCGGTTGCCTTAGAAGACATCTTTGACGAATTTAGTTATGGAATACGCTCTGCTCAGGCAATCCAGGATTTTCTGAAATATGCGTATAATAATTGGCAAGAACCAGCAGTAAAATATGTGCTCTTTTTAGGTGATGCTTGTTATGATGAACGAGATTCCTCCCCGGATAAAAAATTCAGCATTATACCAACAAAGATGAGCTGGACATATCATATTGGTGCAACGGTTGATGATAATTGGTTTGCTTGTATTGTTGGTGATGATGAACTGCCTGACCTAACAATTGGTAGAATCCCGGTCTGGGAAAAAGAACAAATTGCTCCAGTTTTAGAAAAGACAATTCATTATAATACCGAACCAAATTTCAATGATGTTTGGCGTAATCATTGTATGTTAATTGCAGGTGGTTCTGGCACATTTGAAGAGCAAAATGAAAGACTAAAAAAGGAATACATCTCTGACGAATTTAGAGTTTCCAGAATTTATGCTCAACGTCCGCATGATGATCCATATTGGGGAGGAACCACTGACTTGAAGGATTACATTGATGATGGAACAGCATTTATCCAGTTTATGGGACACGGCGGTGGCCAGATATGGTCAGACCTTAATTTGTTAAATCTTGCAGATATTTCTACACTTTTTAATGATAATTATCCCATTATTAGCAGTTTGACCTGTTATACCTCAAACTTTGAATATCCTGGCTGTAGCTGTCTTGGAGAAGCATTTATTATTGAACCAGAAAAAGGAGCTATTGGGTTCTTTGGTGGTGCAGGAAAAGGATTTCTAACCCAGGATGAAGTTTTAGCTAAATATATTTTTAACAACATATTTAATAGAGAAATGCGTAATTTCGCAGAATTATCAAATCTTTCAAAGATTGAATATTGTATAAAATATACTTTTGACGATGTCGCCAAAACTTTTATCCGTTCTTTTAATTATATGGGTGACCCAGCAATTAATATCGTCCTTCCTAAAAAGAGCCTAAATGTTGAATTAGATAGTTATGAATTTATCATAGGAGATACTGCTCAAATCTTTATAAACAATATAGACTCAACATTAGATAGAGTTGCATATTATATCACTGATGAGCAGGATTTAATCCCTGACCCATATCACGAGGATGAAAAAAAACAGGTTGAGCTTTATGATATTAATAGAAAATTCTACAATGAGTCTGGATACGAATATATCATTGATACAACTCATACTCAATCAGAATTTACACAGATAGTCAGAAGTTATGCTTATGATGATACAAGCGATTATATTGGCTATACCAAATTTACAGTTGGCAAGTCGGCTATTTTTGATATTAAAACTATCCCCTCGGTTCCTTGTCTTGGAGATTCTGTAATAATTTCTGCAAAAATTTATGATAAAGATGGTATTGATACAGTAAGATGTATCTGGTGGAC
>JAGGUR010000160.1 GCA_021158425.1 Candidatus Cloacimonadota bacterium
TATCAAATATGGTCTTTTGGTTGTATGAAGTTCATTTACAATATGCAAGCCCACCTTTTCAATACCGCATACAATAAAGTGATTTTTAAGTTTTTTAATCATTTTCTCCATTTTTCGTCTCCTAAAAGTTTCTTTCAATTCGCCTTCTACTGCAAAAGCTGTAAAACTTGAAAACACATAAGTTAAAATCCCTATGCCAGAAAACGCTAGAAATATTGTAAATACTCTCCCGCCAGGCTTACAGGACAGGTCAATTATTTCCTTATACCCAATTGTAGCAATAGTAATAACTGTCATATAAAGGCAATTCAAAATAGAATATTGCCTGCTCCCAATAAACCAGTAAGCAATTGTGCCTATTAAAACAACTATTATGAGAGCTAAACCCGCGTACAAAAGTTTCTTTAGAATTTTTAACGATAAAGTATCCTTCATCCTTATCCTTAATCTTTATATTAATATCTAACTCAAGTTCTATAAAATTTGGTTAACTTTAATTAATGAAGTATTATAAATCTATTTTAGATGTCAATAAATTTACAATAAAAACTGTCATAAACAATTATGTGTAATTTTTCAGAATGAAAATTGTTGACATAAAATAAATCAGATAGAAATTACTGATAAGTGCGCCCGTAGTTCAATTGGATAGAGCATCGGACTTCGGATCCGAGAGTTGGGGGTTCGACTCCCTCCGGGCGTGCCAGTATTTTATAGAGATATGACAATTGAAATAGAATTGTGGCAGCAACGGCAGTTAGCAGAAGCAGTCAATCTTATGGAATTTGTCAACCTAACCAATAGTTAAGGAAACGTATTATAGAATTATATTTTATGGGAAAAGAAATAAAAATCTGTTTGATAGAGAAGATAATTATCTTGAAGTACTATTTGACCGAAAACCATGGTATTTCAGAGAGATAGAAAACGATGCTGTAATGGAAAAACTTGATAAAGATGGAAACATTATCGGCTTTTCCATTCTAAAGGTTAGTATGTTACAAAGGCGAAAGCCACTTTCAATTTGTTTAAAAAGCGATGTTGCCTAAAACTATGAACGGCATATTCATCACTTTTGAAGGCATTGAAGGCTGCGGTAAAACTACCCAGGCAAAACTTTTAGCTGAGGAACTCAGAATTCAGGATTGTAAAGTTTTGTTCACTCGTGAGCCTGGTGGACCTCGTATTTCTGAAAAAATCAGAGATATATTGCTTAATAAAGAATTCACAGAAATGCATAGATTAACAGAGGTATTTCTGTATATGGCAAGCCGGAGCCAGCATACAATAGAATGGATTCTGCCTGCTCTTAAAAAAGGCATTATTGTAATTTGTGACCGATATTACGACTCTACCTATGCCTATCAGGGTGCTGCGAGAGAAATTTCTTATAAAGATATTGACTTTATAAATAAAATAGCAACAGGTGGCCTTAAACCGGACATTACCTTTGTGCTTGACTTACCAGTAGAAATTGGATTAGCAAGAGTACAAAATACTGTTGACCCATCAAAAGGAATTGACAGATTAGAGCGTGAAAACATAAAGTTTCACCAAAAAGTCAGAGAAGGATACCTTGAATTGGCAAAAGCAGAGAAAGATAGAATAATAGTCTTAGACGGACAGGAAAAAGTGGAAATCATTCATCGTAAAATTATGATTCATATATCTAATCTACTAAATAAACTAAAATTCAAAAGAGGAAAAAATCATGAAAAATAAAAAGAATTTAATCCTTTTAATAGTTTTTGTTATTATTATAGGTTTTTGGGCAGGAAGATTCAGTGCAGCCCGAGCAAATAATGAGGGAAATCTCTATTCTTATATGCAACTTTTTACTCAAATTCTATCTAAACTTGAGCAGAACTATGTTGAAGAAATTAATCCAGAGAAGCTGATTACTGGCGCTATTCAGGGAATGGTAAAAACCCTTGACCCATATACAACATATCTCACAAAAGAGGATTTTGAGGAGCTAAAAACCACCACCAAAGGAAAATTTGGCGGTCTGGGAATTCATATCTCATCACAAGATGACTACATAACCGTAATGTCAGTAATTGAAGGAACTCCTGCTTCTCGGTATGGTTTGATGGCTGGCGACCAGATTATTAAGGTTAATGGCGAATCCACAAAAGGATGGAGTGCTAGTAAAGCTGCTAAAAACTTGCGAGGTCCAAAAGGGACAAAGGTCAATATCACTATTAAGCGTGAAGGCGTTCCTGAAGCTATGAACATTGAAATTGTGCGAGATGTGGTAAAAATCGCAAGCATACCTTATGCATACAAAATTAAAGATGATATAGGCTATATCAGAATCACAAATTTTAATGCTACAACTGATGAAGATTTACATAAAGCATTACTTGAATTATCAGAACAAAATATCAAAGGGTTACTACTTGACTTGCGCTCAAATCCCGGAGGATTGCTGAACCAGGCAGTAGAAACCGTTGATGAATTCCTTCCAATGAATAAATTAGTAGTCTATACAAAAGGAAGAAAGGAAGAATTCGAAAAAAAATTCTACACAAACGATAATTATTCATTTGATTCAATTCCTATTATCGTTTTAATTAATAAGGGAAGTGCAAGTGCTTCTGAAATTTTTGCAGGCTCATTGCAAGATTGGGATAAAGCTTTAATTGTCGGTGAAAATAGTTTTGGCAAAGGCTCTGTTCAACAACTATTTCCTCTTCCAATGGGAAATGGTATAAAAATCACTACCTCACACTACTATATTGAAAGTGGCAGGTGTATTCATAAGGAGCGTAAAAGAGATTCCGCGAATAAATTAGTAGTAGATAGTTCAAAAGTAAACAATAAACAAGTCTTCCATACGGTAAGTGGTAGAGTTGTTTACGGTGGTGGTGGTATTACTCCTGATATAATCATCAAACAGGATACACTCAGCACTTTTGAGATTTCCGTGGTGCGAAAGAATCTATTCTTCAACTTTGCCGTTGAGTATATCGCTTCACACGACATTGATAAAAATTTTACAGTTACAGATGATATATTTAATCAATTTGTGGAATATATTAATGAGGCTAAAATTGAATATACAGAAGAGCAAATGGATGAAGCAAAAGAGTGGTTAAAAAATTCCGTAGAATATCAGATTGTTAGTAATAAATTTGGCTTGGAACAAGGGAATAAGATTGCTGTTAAACAAGACCCACAATTGCAAAAGTCTTTAAAACTATTTGAAAAATTTGATACTCTTGAGGAGATGTTTGCATATGTTGCTGATACAACAGGTGTAAACAAATAACATCTTTAATTATTATGGAGTACCAATTAGTCTCGGTCAGGTCGGGCCTGAACGGATCTCCACATTGGGTATTTGCCGATTCTGGAGAATCGGACTCCAAACTCTATATTGTTTATAATTTGTTATGACATAAGTAGTAATTCATTTCTTAAAACTAATAAATTAAGAAAAAATAAAAAA
>JAGGUR010000059.1 GCA_021158425.1 Candidatus Cloacimonadota bacterium
AATTGTAAATTCTATAAATTATTTATAGGATTTATATGCCACCATAGCTCAGGGGTAGAGCAGGGGTTTTGTAAACCTCTGGTCGGGGGTTCAAATCCCTCTGGTGGCTCCAGGAAATTTATGTTTGTTTGGGGAATCTAAACAACAGAATTTTTATTAATCTTGGGGAGATACCCTAGTGGTCAAAGGGAGCAGACTGTAAATCTGCCGGCGAAGCCTTCGGAGGTTCAAATCCTTCTCTCCCCACCACTTGTCCCGTTTAGAAATCTATTTCTAACGGAATTTGCGGGAATAGCTCAGCTGGCTAGAGCATTAGCCTTCCAAGCTAAGGGTCGCGGGTTCGAACCCCGTTTCCCGCTCCAGGCTCATGTAGCTCAGTCGGTAGAGCACCTCCTTGGTAAGGAGGAGGTCACCGGTTCAATCCCGGTCGTGAGCTCCAGTAGAATATCCCGATGCAATCGGGGGAAAAAGTTAAATATCTTAGGAGGATATATGGCTAAAGAGAAGTATGTAAGAATCAAGCCGCATGTTAATGTTGGAACCATAGGTCATATTGACCATGGAAAAACAACTTTAACTGCTGCAATGACCCTGATTTTGGAAAAAAAAGGTGGGGCAAAATATATCTCGTTTGACCAGATAGATAATGCTCCAGAAGAAAAGGCAAGAGGTATTACAATTGCTACAGCCCATGTAGAATATGAAACCGAAAATCGTCATTATGCGCATGTAGATTGTCCAGGACATGCTGATTATATCAAAAATATGATTACAGGCGCAGCACAGATGGATGGTGCAATATTGGTTGTAAGCGCTGCCGATGGCGTTATGCCACAAACAAGAGAACATATTCTTTTGGCAAGGCAAGTTGGTGTTCCTTATATTGTTGTATATATGAACAAAGTTGATATGGTAGATGACCCAGAATTGTTAGAACTTGTTGAATTGGAGATTAGAGATTTATTAAATGAGTATGAATTTCCCGGAGATGAAGTCCCCATAATACAAGGCAGTGCTCTAAAAGCATTGAATTGTGGTTGTGGAAAACCAGAATGTGAAAACTGTGGTTCAGTAATTAAATTGGTAAATGCTTTGGATGAATATATCCCTCTGCCAAAAAGAGATGTTGATAAACCTTTCTTGATGCCCATTGAAGACATTTTCAGTATTCCTGGAAGAGGTACGGTTGCGACTGGTAGAGTTGAACGAGGACAGGTAAAAGTTGGAGACAAAGTTGAAAGGGTTGGAATTAAAGAAACCCGTGAGATTGTTGTAACCGGCGTTGAGATGTTTAGAAAGACGCTTGATTCTGGACAAGCTGGAGATAATATTGGTGTGCTTCTACGCGGTATAGCAAAGGATGAGGTGGAACGAGGAATGGTTCTGGCAAAACCTAAAAGTATTACCCCACATAAAGTATTTAAGGGTGAAACTTACATTCTGACAAAGGAAGAAGGCGGAAGACATAAACCATTCTTCAGTGGTTATAGACCCCAGTTCTACTTCAGAACAACAGATGTTACAGGAACATTATCCTTGCCCGAAGGTGTTGATATGGTAATGCCAGGTGATAATGTAACAATGTCAGTAGAACTTATTACACCTATCGCTCTTGAAAAAGGTTTGCGTTTCGCTATCCGTGAAGGTGGACGTACTGTAGGAGCTGGAGTAGTTGGAGATATTATTGAATAGGATTATTTATGAGAGATATAATTAAATTGGCTTGTTCTGTGTGTAAATCAAGAAATTATTCAACTACCAAGAACAAAAGAACACATCCTAAAAGAGTTGAATATAAAAAATATTGTCCAATTTGTAGAAAGCGTACTCTACATAAAGAGACAAAATAATCTTTGTAGGCCTGTAGCTTAAATGGTAAAGCAGCGGTCTCCAAAACCGAAGAGTGCGGGTTCAATTCCTGCCGGGCCTGCCATTACTCTATTATATTGAAAAATATGTTTAAAAAAATTGTGAAATTCCTTAGAGAAGTCAGACAAGAATTACACGTTGTTGTCTGGCCCACAAAGGCTGATATTAAAGAAGGAACCACTGTTGTAATCGTATTCTCAATTATTTTAGGTGTGTTTATATGGATTGTTGATAATATATTTAGTCAAATTGTTAGATTTGTACTTTTTAGATGATAGAAAAGCAGTGGTATGTACTACATACTTATGTAAGCAGGGAAAGACAGGTTAAAGAAGCCCTTGAAAAGCTTTTAGAAGATAGTAATCTAAAAGATTATTTTGGTAAGATTATTATTTCTTCTCATAAAACCTTTGTTATCAGAAAAGGTAGGAGGTTAGTGAGAGAAAGAAAGATATTTCCAAATTATCTTCTTATAGAAATGGCTATGACTCCAGAAACTTATAATTTCGTGTTGCGAATTCCCGGAGCAACTAAATTTCTTGGAAGTGGAAAAACACCTAAACCCCTTTCTGAGATTGAAATAAACCGTATTTTAGGCATTAAGCAGGATAAAAGTGAGCTTTCAAAGATTAAGAGCTTTATTGTTGGTGGGCGTATCAAAATTATTGATGGACCTTTTAATGATTTTGAAGGCACAGTTGAAAGAATTATTGAAGACAAAGAAAAGTTAGTAGTTAATGTCACTGTGTTTGGACGAATTACACCTGTAGAGGTGAGTTTCAATCAAGTAGAAAAGCTTGATTAAAGGAAAGAAAGATGGCAAAAAAGATCTTGGCTAAAGTAAAATTACAACTCCCTGCTGGACAAGCAACTCCAGCTCCGCCAGTTGGACCAGCCTTAGGACAACATGGAGTTAATATTGGAGATTTTTGTAAGCAATTTAATGAGAAAACCAAAAATGATATTGGAATGATTATCCCCGCTGAAATTAAGATTTATAAAGATAGATCTTTTAGTTTTATCTTAAAAACACCACCTGCTGCTATATTAATTAAAAAAGAAGTTGGGATAGCAAAAGGTTCACCAGTCCCTAATCGCGACAAAGTTGGGACAATTACAAAGGAACAGCTTGAGAGGATTGCAAAGATCAAAATGAAAGACCTGAATGCAGCCAACCTTGAAGCTGCGACCAGAATGATTGCTGGAACCGCAAGAAGCCTGGGTGTTACGATAAAATGGCAATAAATAGCAGGAGACTTTCTAATGAAACATGGCAAAAGATATTTGGAAGCAGCAAAAAAGATTGAGAAAGATAAAAGTTATTCTTTGAATGAAGCCATTGAATTGCTTACACACTTACCTAATTCAAAATTTGATGAAACAGTAGAATTGCATTTAAGATTAGGTGTGGACCCGAAAAAAGCTAATCAAATGGTTAGAGGAACGGTTGTTCTTCCAGGTGGTACTGGTAAACAAATAAAGGTTTTGGTTTTTGCTGATGGCGATAAAGCTGAAGAAGCTAAAAATGCAGGGGCTGATTATGTGGGAATGGATGACCTTGCTGAAAAAATCCAAAAGGGATGGACTGATTTTGATGTTGCAATTGCAACTCCTAATTTAATGCCGAAAGTTGGAAAATTAGCAAGAATTTTAGGTCCTAGAAGACTTATGCCAAATCCAAAAACAGGAACAATTACTATGAACGTTGAACAAGCTGTTAAAGAATCCAAAGCAGGAAAGGTTGAATACAGAATAGATAAGTTTTCTAATATACATGTGCCTGTCGGTAAAATTTCTTTTGAAAAAGGGAAAATTTATAATAATATTTTGGCTTTAATGAAAGCAATTTTGAGAGATAGACCCCCGGCAGCGAAGGGAAAATATATCAGAAGTATGACTTTGTGCTCTTCTATGAGTCCCGGAATCAAGATTGATTTAATTTCTTATCTAAAGGAAATTCAAACAAAGTAGGTGATTTTATGAAAAGTAAATCAGTTAATCCAATGAATATTGAAAGAGTAAGAAAAATAAAAGACAGTCTTGAAAATGCAAAATCAATAATTCTTGTTGATTATAAGGGACTTACAGTACAAGAAGATACAGAATTGAGACGAAAGTTCCGAAATAATAATGTTGATTATTTTGTTTGTAAAAATACCTTACTTAGGCTTGCGACTCGTGATTTAGAAATCAGAGGCGTGGATGAATATCTCTCTGGTCCAACAGCTGTTACTGTTTCAAAAGATGACGAAGTAATCCCTGCTAAGTTAATTGCTGGTTTTGCAAAAGAACTGTCAGAGGGAAGAAATTTACCTAAATTTAAAGTTGGAATTATTGATAATAAGTTAATGAATATTGAAGACTTAAATAAAATTGTTACTTTGCCTTCAAAACAAGAACTTTTAGCAAAATTAATAGGAGGTCTTAATTCGCCAATTGCAGGTTTAGTTTTTACTCTTAACGGTATTTTACAAAAGTTGGTTATCGTTCTAAACGAAATAAAAAATAAGAAACAATAATTAAATATTTTTTATTAATCTCTAATTAAAAATTATTATAATTTTGTCTCAAGAAACTAATAGTAATGAATAGTAATGAAGAAATACATTTAATATGATAGGAGGATAGATGGCAGAAGCTAATGCAAAAGATAAGATAATTGAGCTTATTAAGAAGCTCAATGTTATGGAATTAGCAGAATTAGTTAAATCATTAGAAGAGGAATTTGGTGTAACTGCCGCAGCACCAGTTACCATTGCTGCTGGAGCTGCAACTACAGAAGCAGCAAAACCGGCAGAAGAGAAGACTGAATTTGATGTAATACTTTCCTCAGCAGGTGCCAAGAAGATTCAAGTAATAAAAGTAGTTCGCCAGATTACAAAACTTGGATTAAAGGAATCTAAAGCTTTGGTTGATGAAGCTCCCAAACCAATCGTTCAGGGCGTTTCAAAAGATGAAGCTGAAAAAGTTAAAGAGAAGATAGAAGCTGAGGGTGGCTCGGTTGAAATAAAATAGTTCATCATTTAAAATAAACTTTATAACCTTTTTATGATTTACCTTAATCTCGGTATATTTTAATAACTAAATAGCAAGATAATTTTCTGGATTAAAGATTATAAGGAGAAAATTTGAATTTGAAGGAAAGAAAATCCTTTTCTAAAATTAAAAAGAGCTTACATGGGTTTAAACTTCCCAGGATTGAGATTCCCAACCTTTTAGCTATGCAGAAAGGTTCTTATGCACGATTCCTACAAATGGAAGTTAATCCCAAAAAACGGAAAAATATTGGATTGCAAAAGGTGTTTAATGAGAATTTTCCCATTGAAGACCCTCAAAACCAATATCGTCTTGAATTTATAAATTATTCTATACTTAGAGAAAAGTACACTCCTGACGAGTGTATTGCTCGGAATCTTACTTATCAAGCTCCATTAAAAGTAAAATTCCGTCTTACTGTTTTTGAAAAAACTATTGAAGGTGAGTCAAAAAGGATTAAGAATGTGATTGAACAAGACTTATTCCTCGGCGAGATTCCAATAATTACTGACAGAGGGACTTTTATCATTAATGGTGAAGAGAAAGTAATTATAAGCCAATTGCACCGCTCCCCGGGAATTGTATTTACAAGTGAAATTCACGGTAGTGGAAAGGAACTTTTTAACGCTAAGGTAATTCCTGTAAAAGGCTCATGGTTTCAATTCATGACCGATACAAAAGATGTTATCTCTGCTCTTATTGATAAAAGACATAAAGTCCCCGTGACTACAATTCTTCGTTGCGTTGGACTTTCTGATAATAATACAATTCGTGCCACATTTTATAGAAGTGAAAAAATTAATATTACTAGGGATGATTTTAGTGAAAGTTATTTATTTGAAGATATTATAGATAAAAAAAGCGGTGAAGTTCTGGCAGAAGGTGGAAATCTTATCACTGAGTTAATAGTTGATAAATTGTTAAATGCTGGAATTGAAAATGTTAAAGTTATTGATAAAGAATGTGAAGATGAGAGGAAACTTATTGAGAGCACTTTAGATAAAGACCCGACTTCTTCAAATGAAGAAGCATTAAAATCAATATATAATATTATTCGTCCCGGAGAAAAGCCATCCCTTGATGTGGCAAAAGAATTAATTGATAGAATATTTTTTAATGAAAAACGATATAGTTTAGGCGAAGTAGGAAGATTTAAACTAAACAAGCGTTTGAATTTAGATATTGACACGGATATACAAATTCTTACTCAAGCTGATTTTATTGCAATTGTTAAAGAGATAATTAACCTTTATAAAGGTAAAAGTAGAACTGATGATATAGACCATTTATCCAATAGAAGAGTTAGTGGTGTCGGAGAATTAGTAGCCAATCAGTTTTCTATTGGACTATCTAGAATTGCTCGTATTGCAAGAGGAAGAATGACTTTAAGTAATCCTGATGAAATTAATATACTTGGCTTGATTAATACAAATGCTTTGATGGCTGTTGTCCATTCTTTCTTCTTAACTGGTGAGCTTTCACAATTTATGGAGCAAACTAATCCTCTCGCTGCAATAACTCATATGAGAAGATTGAGTGCTTTAGGACCAGGAGGTCTAACCCGAGAAAGAGCAGGCTTTGAGGTACGGGATGTGCATTATTCGCATTATGGTAGAATATGCCCAATTGAAACCCCTGAAGGTCCTAATATCGGTTTGTTAACTTCACCAGCTATTTATTCTCGTGTAAATAAGTATGGATTTCTGGAAACACCATATATAAAAGTTACTAATGGAAGACTTACTCACACGGTTGATTATTTGGATCCAGTGCAAGAAGAAAATCAAAATATTGCTCAGGCAGGAATTGAGGTTGATAAGGCTGGAAATATTTCTGAGAATACTATATTCTGTTTATCAGGAGGGGACTTTGTCAGGGTCCATAAAAACGAAGTTAACTATATTGACGCATCAAAACAGCAAATTGTTAGTGTTTCAGCAGGGTTAATACCATTTTTGGACCATGATGATGCTAATCGTGCTCTAATGGGTTCTAATATGCAAAGACAAGCTGTGCCATTAATTAAACCAGAGCCACCTATTGTTGCCACAGGTATTGAAAAATTGGTAGCTAAAGATTCCGAACTTGCTGTAAAAGCTCCATTTGACGCTGTTATTGAAAAAGTTACTTCTGAACAAATTTTTCTTAAAAGAGATAAAGATACGCAAAAAAAGAATTCTGTCTCATCATTAGAAGAAACAAGAATAATAGAATTAAAGAAATTTACTCGTACAAATCAAGATACCTGTATTAATCAACATCCAGAAGTTGTTGCGGGTCAAAAGGTTAAAAGGGGGGATTTAATATCTGATGGACCCGCAATAAAAAATGGAGAATTGGCTCTTGGTAGAAATATGTTAGCTGCTTTTATGCCCTGGTATGGATATAATTATGAAGATGCTATTATAATTGGTGAACAGGTAGCAAGAGAGGATGAATTTACTTCAATCTATATTCAAGAATTAGAGGTATTAGTTAGAAAA
The DNA here is from genome assembly GCA_021158425.1 of Candidatus Cloacimonadota bacterium. GTDB lineage: Bacteria > Cloacimonadota > Cloacimonadia > JGIOTU-2 > JGIOTU-2 > JAGMCF01. The sequence continues at coordinate 7,389 of JAGGUR010000059.1, forward strand.
ACAAGGGAAGGTGATGAAGAATTAACTAATGATATACCAAATGTGCCTAAATATGCCCTAAGAAATCTTGATAAAAATGGTGTTGTGCGGGTAGGCTCTCATATAAAATCAGGCGATATTTTAGTAGGGAAAATTACTCCGAAATCCACAGGAATAGACTTATCACCAGAAGAAAAACTTATGAGAGCTTTATTTGGTGAAAGAGCTGGTGACTTTGCAGATACTTCTTTAAAAGCAAAACCAGGAATGGAAGGTGTTGTAGTAGATGTGCAAGTTTTCTCACGACAAGAGGAAGATCAAATTTCCGAAGAAGAGAAAAGCGTAAAACTTAAGGAATTGAAATCTAAATATGAGCAAGCCAACAAAAAAGTTTATAAATATATGAATAAGAAGCTATCAGAATTATTAATTGGAGAGACTGCTAATAGAATTACTGAAATAAAAACTGGTAGGTTCTTTATACCACCCAACACTGTTATTACAGAAGAAAATTTTAAGAAAATTAACTTTAAAAAGCTTAATATTGAAAAGGATCTTGTTGTAAATGAAGAGAAGAATGAGTTGATTTACAATGAGATTATTTATGATGTAAAGAGCATATTGGAGGAAAACGAGAATAATTATAGAAAAGAGAGAGACAGAATACGATATGGAGACGAACTCCCTTCAGGTGTTCTAAAAATGGTTAAGATTTTTATTGGGAAAAAGCGTCAAATAGAAGTTGGTGATAAAATGTCTGGAAGGCATGGCAATAAAGGGGTTATAGCAAGGATTGCACCAATTGAGGATATGCCTTTTCTTGAAGACGGCACTCCAATAGATATAGTTCTCAGTCCGCTTGGAGTTCCTTCACGAATGAATATAGGGCAGATATTAGAAACTCATTTAGGTTGGGCGGCTAAAGTATTAGGTTATGAGGTGGAAACCCCTGTCTTTGATGGTGCAAAAATATCAGAAATTGTTGACCAGTTGAGAAAAGCAAATCTACCTGAAGATGGTAAAGTAGTTCTTTATGATGGAAAAAATGGAGAAGCTTTTCATGAAAAAGTCACTGTTGGAATAATATATATGATGAAACTTAATCATCTTGTTGTTGATAAAATGCATGCGCGGTCAACCGGTCCATACTCATTAGTTACTCAACAGCCGTTAGGTGGTAAAGCACAACATGGAGGGCAGAGATTAGGTGAAATGGAGGTTTGGGCATTAGAAGCCTATGGTGCTTCTCGCTTACTTCAAGAGATGCTTACTGTGAAATCTGATGATGTTGAAGGAAGAAATCAAACTTATGAAGCTATTACAAAAGGTAGAGAATTGCCAGCGCCAGGAATACCTGAATCATTTAATGTATTAGTTAGCGAACTTAAAAGCCTGGCTCTGGATGTTAAATTGATTTCAGAAAAATCAGAAAATAATCTGAGCTAATTAATCATAATTCTATGAGGAATATTAAATGATTAGAGAATTAAAAAGAGATAAAGTTATTAAAGATTATAATGCAGTTAGCATCAAAATTGCCTCTCCCGAAGTAATAAGAGATTGGTCTTACGGTGAGGTTACAAGGCCAGAAACTATTAACTATAGAACCTTGAAGCCAGAAAAAGATGGTTTGTTTTGTGAGAGGATTTTTGGACCTGTAAAAGATTATGAATGCTCTTGTGGAAAGTATAAGAAGTATAGATTTAAAGGATTGATTTGCGATCGCTGTGGTGTGGAGGTTACAACTTCCAAAGTTCGCAGACAAAGGATGGGTCATATTGAGTTGGCTGTTCCGGTTGCTCATATCTGGTTTGTAAAATCCATTCCAAGCCCTATTCAACTTCTTTTAGATCTAAAATCAAGTGAATTACAGCGCATTTTGTATTATGAATCATATATTGTATTAAAACCAGGGGCTTCAGATTACAATATTGGTGATATAATTGATGAAGATGCATATATTGAAGCGAAAGATAAATATCCTACCGGGTTTGTTGCTGAAATGGGTGCCGAACCAGTTAGAAAACTTTTAGAACAAATTGATCTAAATGATGAAGCTGATAAGTTACGTACTGCTATTAAATTTGAAACTAAACAAAAGAAAATACAACTTATCAAAAAACTTAAGATTGTTGACGCCTTCATTAATTCTGGCAATAAGCCAGAATGGATGATTCTGGAAGTTCTTCCTGTTATGCCCCCCGACTTACGACCTTTGGTTTATCTTGAAGGTGGAAGTTTTGCTACCGCTGACTTTAATGACCTTTATCGTCGCGTGATAACTCGCAATAATAGATTAAAAGCTCTTATGGAAGGTCACGCTCCTGAAGTAATACTCCGAAACGAGAAAAGAATTCTACAAGAAGCCGTGGATGCTTTGCTGGATAATAGTAGAAAATCGAGGCCCGTTAAAGGTAGGGGAAATCGTCCTCTTAAATCGCTAAGCGACCAACTAAAAGGAAAGCGAGGTAGATTTAGACAAAATTTGTTAGGTAAGAGAGTTGATTACTCAGGACGTTCAGTTATTGTTATAGGACCAGAACTAAAGTTAAATCAATGTGGTTTACCAAAAAGAATGGCTTTAGAGTTATTTAAACCATTCATTCTTGAGAAAATTCAAAAGATTGGAGCCGCAAGCACAACAAAGCAAGCAAAGAGGTTAATTGAAGAAAAAAAACCTGAGGTATGGAAAATCCTAGAAGAAGTAATAGAAAATTATCCTGTCCTCTTGAATAGAGCTCCAACATTACATCGGCTGAGTTTCCAGGCATTTCAGCCGATTTTAGTTGAAGAAAAAGCAATCCAACTTCATCCATTATTATGTTTTCCATTTAATGCTGATTTTGACGGTGACCAAATGGCTGTTCATATCCCTCTATCAGGTGAAGCACAAATGGAAGCCCAAGTGCTGATGAGCCCAGTTAATAATATTCTCTCTCCTGCTAATGGAAAACCCGTCTTAATAGCAAGTCAAGATATGGTTCTTGGAGTGTATTTTTTAACCTGTGCTTTATCCGATGAACCCAAAAACACTAAAAATTTACCTAAGTTCAGTTGTTCTGAGGAAGTAGAAATGGCTTTTGAAAGAGACAGATTAGAACTTTACGGTAAGAATATAACGCAAGTTAAAAATTCTAAGTCTGATAAGATTCATATCCATTCCTGGATTGACTATAAAATTCCAGGAAAAGATGAAAGAGTTATTACAACCGTTGGTAGAGTTATCTTTAATCAGATAGTTCCAGAAGAGTTGGGTTTCCAGAATTATGTCTTTGATAAAGGTAAAATAAATCAGCTAACATACGAAGTCTTTAAATCTATGGGCGCAAGCAGAACTGCAACTTATTTAGATGAATTGAAAGATATAGGATTCAGATATGCTACAAAGTCTGGAACTACATTTAGCCAGAGCGATATTGTTGTTCCCAAAGGGAAAAAAGCAATATTAGACTGTGCAGATGCTGATATTGATGAAATCCAAAATGATTATGAGAATGGTATAATTACTGATAGTGAACGATATGAAAGATTAATTGATAGATGGAAAATTGCAACTGAGGATATTACAGATTTAATGATGGAGGAATTAGAAAAAGATAAAAATGGATTTAATCCTATATGGATAATGTCAAAATCCGGTGCTCGTGGTGGTCGTGACCAGATAAAACAATTAGGTGCAATGCGTGGCTTAATGGAAAAGCCTCAAAGAAAACTTACTGGTGAGATAGGCGAAATTATTGAAAATCCGATTAAATCGAATTTTAAAGAGGGGCTAAGCATATTGGAGTATTTTATATCAACACATGGTGCGAGAAAAGGACTTGCAGATACAGCCTTAAAAACAGCAGATGCTGGTTATTTAACAAGAAGATTGGTTGATGTTGCTCAAACTGCTGTTATTACAGAAGAAGATTGTGGCACAATGGAAGGTGTTGAGATGACACCACTTAAAGAAGGAAATAAGATTATTGAGCCCATCGGTGATAGAATTAAAGGAAAGACAGCAGTCGAAGAAATTCTTGACCCTGTTAGTGGAGAGATTTTAGTGAAAGTCGGGGAAACTATATCTGATGAAAAAGCAAATCTGATTCAGAAACATGGTATAAGATCCGTTAAAATCCGTTCCGTTCTTACTTGTGAAGCAGAAAAAGGAATTTGTGCAAAATGCTACGGAAGAAATCTTGCAACGAATAAACCTGTTGTCATTGGCGAACCAGTTGGTGTTATTGCTGCTCAAAGTATTGGAGAACCCGGCACTCAACTAACATTAAGAACTTTTCATATTGGCGGAGCCACAAGTACAGCTGTTGAAAAAGCAGAAGTCAATGCTGAAAGCGATGGTCTTGTTAAATTTGAGAGACTTGATTATGTCTTTAATCGCGAAAACCAGAAAATCGCAGTTAGTCACTTAGGAAAGATAAAAATAATAGATGCTGAAAAAAATGAAGAATTGAATCGTTACGATGTGGAATACGGAGCTAATATCTATGTTTCTGATAATCAGAAAGTTGTAAAAGATACACTACTTTTTAGTTGGGATACATATAATAATCCGTTAATTTCTACTGTAAAAGGTACCGTATATTTTGAAGATTTTATACCTGATGTTACCTATAAAACTGAATTCAATGAGCTTACAGGAAGAAATGAAATAACAATTATTGAATCTCGTGATGTTGCAAAACAAGCACAGTTGAGGATTGAAACCAAAGATGGTGAGGACGAACTTATCCCTTTACCAGCTGGACTTAATTTAGATGTAGAAGAAGGAAGTATAATATTTCCTGGAGAAATTTTAGGCAAAACCCCACGAGTAACTATCAAACAAAGAGATATAACAGGTGGCTTACCAAGAGTGGTTGAATTATTTGAAGCACGTTCCCCACATAATAAGGCTATCATTTCGGAAATTGACGGTGTGGTAAAAATTGGTAAACTTGCACGCCTGGGCAGAAAGGTAAAAATTGTGTCCCCAGATGAAAATTACGAGAAAGAATATACTATTCCATACGGAAGAAGAATAATAGTTCATGAAAATGATGTAGTGGAAAGTGGTGACCCACTTTCAGATGGCCCTTTAGATCCGCATGATATTTTATTAGCAAGAGGAATTACCGCCACTCAAGAATTTATAACTAACGAGATATTAGAAATATACAGAAAACAGGGAGTAGATATCAATGATAAGCATATTAGAGTGATTGTTCGACAGATGATGCAAAAGGTAAAAATTATAGATACAGGCGACACGATTTTTTTAGAGGGAGAAATAGTAGACAAAAATCATGTAAAAAAGGTGAATCAACAAGTTGAAGCTGAAGGTGGCAGAGTCGCAACATTTGAACAATTACTTATGGGTATTACAAAATCTGCACTAATTACCGATAGTTTTATATCTGCAGCATCATTCCAAAATACTACTAAAGTTCTTACTGAAGCTGCAGTAATGGGTAAACTTGATACACTTGAAGGACTAAAAGAAAGTGTTATTATTGGACATAGAATTCCCGCAGGCACAGGTGAAAAATTATATCATGACAAGGTTAGAGATACAATTGAGCAGGAATTAAGTCTAAAGAAGAGTGTCAGAAAATTACTTAATTTTAGTTAAAAATGAACTTTAAAAATAGGAGGCTTTAGTGCCCACAATTTCACAACTTATTAGAAAAGGCAGAACACGAAGTAAGAAGTCAAAGAAAAATAAGGCATTGTCAGGCTGCCCCCAAAA
>JAGGUR010000151.1 GCA_021158425.1 Candidatus Cloacimonadota bacterium
ATTCGTGGAGGACCGAGCTATGAATTGATTGAGATTAAAAAAGAACTTAATAAATTAGGAGTAGATGCCCAACATTTTAATCCCTGGGATGTAAATTTAGATGTCTTGAATGCCGATTTAGTGCATCTTTTTGCAGCAAATATTGCAACATATTCTTTAGCAAAAAATTTAAAGCATTATGGGATTAAATTTGTAATTAATCCGATCTTTTTTAGTAGGCATTCTCCCACTTTGTTAAGGATTTATCAAAATTTTGAAAAGCCATTTCATAAATTATTTAAAAGAACATATTCAGATTACAGTATACCAAAACAGATATGCGAATGGTCACAAATGGTTTTGCCTAATACAAAAGCAGAAGCTCAACTTATTTCAAAAGGTTTAGGAATAAATTCTAAAAAGATAAAAGTAATACATAACGGAGTTGAGGCGCGATTTGCAAATGCCAATCCTGATATATTTGAAAAGAAATATGGCATAAAAGATTTTGTTTTGTATGTTGGTCACATTGGTGGCCAACGCAAAAATGTTTTATCTTTAATAAAAGCCTTAGAAAAAATAGACCATCCTGCTGTAATTATAGGCGATGTGGCTAATACAAAAGAAAGTGAAATTTGCTTAAATGAAGCAAAAGAGAATAAAAACTTAATTATTATTGAAGGGCTTGATCATTACGAACCAATGCTTGCATCTGCTTATGCTGCTTGTGATACTTTTGTATTACCGGCAAAATATGAAACTCCTGGAATTGCTGCAATGGAAGCCGCTTTAGCTGGTGCTAAAATTGTGATTACAAAATATGGAGGAACAAAAGATTACTTTGAAGATATGGTAGAATATGTAGACCCATATTCAATAGATTCTATACATCAAGGCATTGTAAAGTCGTTGAATAGAATAAAAGATGACCAACTAAAGAATCATATAAAAGATAACTTCCTCTGGAATAAAATTGCACAAAGAACAGTTAAGATGTATGTACAGATTTTGAATAAAGGAGATTAATTTCTTACAACTTTTAGTGGATTAATAATACAATAGAGAAAGAATGGTAAAAGTAGGAAGTGCAAATAATTTTAATACAAAAAAACTTAATAAAAAGATGAAAGTAGATATAATTATTGGAACACGACCAGAAGCTATAAAAATCATACCCATAATAAAATTAATAAAAACCGAGTATAGTGACAAATTTGAGTATAAATTAATTGCTACCGGGCAACATGATAGTATGCTTAACCAAGTTTTAGACTTTTTCCAAATAAAACCTGATTACAATCTTAATATAATGAGAGAAGACCAGAAATTATCTGTATTGACAGCATCTTGTTTAATTTCTATTAGCAAGATATTGAAACAAGAGCAACCAGAACTTGTATTGGTGCAAGGAGATACAACAAGCACTTTTACCGGTGCATTATCTGCTTATTATCATAAAATTCCAATTGGTCATATTGAAGCTGGCCTGCGAACTTATGATAAATATCAACCTTTTCCAGAAGAAATAAACAGACATTTAGTTGATGTAATGGCGGATTTCTGTTTTGCCCCAACTGAAAGTAATAAAGAAAATTTGATAAGAGAAGGTATAAGTCCTGATAAAATATTTGTTACAGGAAATACAGGAATAGATACTTTATTTCTAATAAAAGAAAGTCATAAAGATAAATTAGAGAAGCAACTACTAAAGTTAGGTTTCAGTAACGATGAAAAAATTATATTAGTTACAGCTCACCGCAGAGAAAATTTCGGAGAAGGTATTAAAAATATCTGTAAAGCACTGATTAAAATTTCACAAAAATTTTCTGAGTATAAAATCATTTATCCTGTTCATAAAAATCCTAATATTAAAAATGTCGTTACATCTTTGTTGTCTGGTGTGGAAAATATTGTTTTATTACCTACATTGAATTATATTGAATTTATATCCCTTGTTGCGAAGAGCTACTTAATATTAACTGATTCAGGTGGAATACAAGAGGAAGCACCAGTTTTTGGAAAACCCGTACTTGTTATGAGAGAGAAGACAGAGCGTATGGAAGGTGTAAATTCTGGGGTTTCAAAATTAGTTGGAACTCAGACTGAAAGGGTCTTATCAAATGTGGAAGAGCTAATTAGAAATAAGAAAGCCTATGATAAAATGGCAAGTGCAATAAATCCATATGGAGACGGTAAGGCGAGTCAAAGAATTTTGGAACTCTTGCAAAAAATAAAATGAGCGCACATTGAATAACTTGAAACGAATCCTTTTTATTTCTTATTTTTTCCCACCATTAGGTGGACCAGGTGTTCAGAGAGCATGTAAAATGATTCGTTACTTAAAAGAAAAAGGATGGGTTACGGATGTAATATCAATTAAAGATATAATTTTTCATTCATATGATAAAGAAATGTTTTTGGAATGTAATGTAAGAAAAGTTTATCGCACTAGTTCTTTACATCCGTTGTATTTTCTAAAAAGATTTCAAAAAAGCTCTACTAAGAGGAATAACTTATATTTCAGAACCCCTGAAAAAATAAAAAAGTTTATTCGGAATATTTTTCCAATTGATGATAAGATTGGCTGGTTGCCTTTTGCTTACTTTAAGGCTCTTCAAATATGTAAAAAAAACAAATATGATGTAGTTATAGCAACAGTTGGTCCATATACATCTGGAATACTGGCTTATTTAATAAGCCAAAAAATAAGAATCCCTGTTGTTATTGACTATCGTGATCTCTGGACATTACACCCTTATCTAAAATTTCCTACCGTTTTTCATAGACAACTATCAGAATTCTGGGAACAGAAAATATTAGAAAGAGCAAAAATAGTAACCGTTGCAAGCAAAACAATGAAGAAAGATTTAGCTTTTAAGTATGGCAACAGTGTTAAAGATAAAATTTATGTAATGTATAATGGCTGGGACGAGAGAGACTTTAAAAATATAAAAGTTGCGGAAAAGAAAGATAAAGTTCGCTTTGGTTATATTGGAAATTTTTATGGGAACCAATCAGTGAGATATTTTGTTAAAGCTTTAGATGAATTGCTTGAGAAAGATTCTCTACCTAAAGATATTGAAATCACTTTTGTAGGCAATTATTATATTGAAACAATTCACCTACTCCAAAATTCTAAAATTGCTGGTTTGGTAAAAATAATTCCTCAGGTTTCACATAGGAAAGCAGTAGAATTTATGCTTAATTCGGATGTGCTGCTTTTATTTGTTTCATCAAAAAAAGGGCGAGGAGTATTAACAGGAAAGATATTTGAATATCTTTATGCAAAGAAAGAAATATTGGCAATGATACCTCCTGATGGTGAAGCTGCAGAGATTCTTCAGACGCGTAAATATAATTTTATATGTGCAATGGAAGATGTAGATGGAATTAAAAGAAATTTCCTTGCACTTTACGAATATGTAAAACATGGTAAAATCTGTAAAAGAAAGATAAACGAAGAATTTTCTCGCAAGTACCAAACTTTTAAGTTTGAAGAGATTTTATCAAAAAATCTTTAAAAGATGAAGTCTATTATAAACAAAAAAAGAATATTACATATTCAACTTTTACCTTTGCTTTCAGGCGTGCAAAATGTGATGCTTAATTTGATTACAAATTTAGATTCTGATGAATTTGAATTTTCGGTAATCTCTGCTCCTGATGGGCCCTTAGTTAATAAGCTAAAAGAGTTAAAAATAAAACATTATCAAGTTCCTGGACTTGTCCGTAAAATAAGCCTGAAGGACTTATTTGTTTTAATCAGAATTTATAAAATATGCAGAATGGGAAAATTTGATATTGTCCATACTCATTCTTCAAAGACAGGTTTTATTGGTAGAATTTCGGCAAGATTTGCAGGTATTAAAGTTGTAATACATACGATTCATGGTTTTCCTTTTAACCCGTTTCAACCTTTACCAAAGCAGATTTTTTTTGAACTATTAGAAAAAATTGCGGCTTTCTTTTGTGACAGAGCCATTTCTGTAAATAAAACCGAAAGGCAACTTGCTATAGAAAAACATATAATTCCTGAGAAAAAAATTCTAACTATATATAATGGAATTGGTGAAGCAAGTCCACACTCAGAAATTTTCAGGGAGGAGTTTGGTTTTCATAAAGATGATAAAATATTTGGTTCTGTATGTAGATTTTCCAAGCAAAAAAATATCATAAGTATGATAAAAATTGCCATAGAAATTGTTGAAGCAAATGATAAGATAAAATTTGTTTTTATTGGAGATGGCGAATTATGGGAAGATGCAAAAAGAATGGTAAGAGCGAAAAATTTATCAGCGGAAATTTTGCTTCCCGGCTGGAAATCAAATGTTGCAGATTGGCTTGCCTTTTTTGATGTATTTGTTTTGTATTCATTATGGGAAGGTTTATCCCTATCTATTCTTGAAGCAATGTCTGCGGGATTACCAATAATTGCCTCAGATATAAAAGGGAATAATGAACTTGTAAAAAATGGTTATAATGGCTTTTTGGTAAAAATTGGCAACAAGGATTCATTTATTAAAAATGTTTTATGGATTTCTACACACGATAGAGAGAGAGAGGAAATGGGTAAAAATAGTCTTAAACTTGTTAGAGAAAAGTTTGCTTTAAACAGATTTATAGAAAGTTATAAAAATTTATATATTAATTTGTATCAATCAAAATTATGATTTATATTGGAATATTTCTCCTTTCATTTTTAATTACATATTTTATTGTTCCATTAAATTGCAAACTATCTAATAAATTTGGTATTATTGATTATCCAAGGGAAAGAAGTATTCATGAAATAGCCACACCTAAAAGTGGAGGATTTTCACTGTTAGTTGGATTGTGTATCACTCAGATTGTTCTTCTTCTTTTAGGCAGAAATGAATTTAACAATCTTTTTATCGGACTAATCGGTGGAGGGATTATAGTTTTTGTTTTAGGCCTTTTAGATGATATATTTGATTTGCATGCCTGGCAAAAAATTCTTGTAGAAATAATTATTGTTTTATTTATGGCCATCCTTGGATTTAAGATTGAGCTAATTACTAATCCATTTGGTCCATCTATAACTGTAGGACCTTTGTCTATTCCCCTTACAATAATCTGGTTTTTACTTATAATAAACTCAATTAATTTGATTGATGGTCTTGATGGTCTAGCAACAGGTATCATCGCAATTGTTTCACTAATATTAGGTTTTGCGAGTATAGTTTGTTCTAACACATTTATTGCGTATTTTTCATTTTCCATATTTGGCAGCTGTTTAGCTTTCCTCAGATATAATTTTTATCCTGCCAAAATATTTTTAGGAGATGCTGGTAGTCTATATTTAGGATTTAATATTGCTGCTCTATCAGTTGCTGGTAATACTCAGTTTAAAGGGACAACCGCAATGACAATGCTTATCCCAATAGTTGTTCTATCTCTTCCGCTGATTGATACATTTTTGGCTATTTTTCGCAGATTAAAAACATCTAATAGTTTATTTCAGGCAGATAAAAATCATTTGCATCATAAAATGTTACAATTAGGCCTTTCCTACAAAACTGTTGTTCTAATTGGGTATTTCTTAACATCCCTGTTTGGTTTGATTTCTTTCGGATTTCTATTAGTAGACAAACGAATTGTATTTAGCCTACTAATCTTATTGGGAGTAATCCTATTTATTATTTTTTATAGTATGGTTAGAAAGGAATTTTTCAAATGAAGAAACAAATATTTATAATAATGTTATTTATTCTCTTTGTTTATGCTGCTCTGTTTAGTTATGAACCAGAAGATATATATTTATCTGACTGGAAAACATATACTAATACTACATATATTCATCAAATTTTTTGTAAAGGTGATTCTATCATTGCCGCAACTTGGGGAGGAATTAGTATTTTCAATAAGAAGGATTTAACATTTTCAACATTAGTAAAAAGTGATGGATTGAGTAAAAATGAAGTTCGTTCAGTTCATTATATTCCTTCAATTGATGAATTCTGGTTTGGTACTTTTCTTGAAGGAATTTCCCGTTATAAAGATGGAAAATTTCTTAAACCATATCAAGAGAACCAAGGTGTTGAAGGTGTTTATATTAATGATATTGATGATAATAATGAATTCGTTTTTGCTGGAACCGATAAAGGTCTTATCATGTTTGAAATAGTAGACAATGAAACACAGTTTAAAAAGACCTTCGTTGCCCCAAGATGGCTTTCTGACGATAATGTATGCTGTATAACTTTTGATGATTCAAATAGAATATGGATTGGAACTAACCAGGGGATAGATTTTATAAAAGCATCTTATGATGAGATGATTCTCTCAGATAACTGGCATCATATTAATAATAATACAACGGGTTATCCTTTTGCAGAAGAAAAAATAACATGCATTGATTATTATGATGGTAAAATTTATTTTGGAACGGAAGATGGTTTTGCTATAATTAATAAAATATATTCAGATTCATTAGAATTTAATGAGTTTACATCTAATTTACCAACAAGAAAAATTTCTTCAATTTTAGCTACTGATGATTCTACTGTCTGGGTTGGATTTGGAAAGTGGAATGAGACAGACCAAAAATATGATTATGCAAAAGGAGTTGGCAGATATAATTTGTTAAATCCTGCTGATTCTATAATTTGGGATGAAGATGATTCTTTATTTAACCAAATTTCTGATATACAGATTGATAATAATGAGCATATTTGGGTAAGCACCTGGGAAGAAGGATTGTGCTGTTTTAATGATAATGAAGTATGGGAAAAACATAAGAATAATTGTATTAATAGCAACCTTATAACCAGTATGATGATTGACGAGAAGCAGAATTTATGGTGTGCCTTTGGAGGAATGTATTCTCCTCCCAAAGGTGTTAAAGGGTTATCAAAGTTTGATGGAAAGGAATGGACAAACTTCCGTAGATCTTCATCTGGATTAGGCTCTGACAATATATACTCTATGTGCGAAGATAACTTTGGAAATAAATGGTTTGGTAGTTGGGGGGGGGCTAATTCCATATCAATATTAAATCAGCCTGAAAGTGAATGGGTGGTTTACGATACCTATCATACTGATTGGATATGGGGAACTTCAATATCTATACTTCAATGCGATAAAGATGGAAATATGTGGATTGGCGGTTATGCTGTAACACCTGGGGGAATGACAATTTTAAGACCAGATAGTACTTATCACCGATTTACACAACCTATACTGATTAATGAACAAGCCGATATGTGGACAATGCTTTTAGAAGGAAACAAGGTCTGGTTTGGTTGTAGATATACCGGCATTCAATACTGGGATGCTCCCGGATTTCCGCAAACAGGTGGTGCACATTGGCATTCTTTTCCCATAAACTTTCTTGACGGTAGTTGTTTTGATTTTGATATTCAAAAAACTGATTATGGCAACTACATTTTTGCCGGATGTATAGATGGGCTCTATATGTATGATGATGATTGGGATGATTGGTATAAATTTACATGTGGTCTTACTGAAAATGTAAGACAATACCGGTGGAATGGAATCTCATGGCAGCCCTGGATATACTATTGGTATGATGAACAAGGAAATCCTGAGTCAAGAATGGGCTCCGGAAAAACTAATCAAGTTAACGCAGTCTTTGTTGACCCACATGGCAGAAAATGGATTGCAACTAATGGCGGTGGAATCTCAGTCCTTGATGCGGATAATTATTATTTTACCAATTTTAATACAGAGAATAGCGATTTATGTAGTGATGTCGTTCTATCTTTTGCGTATAATTCCTATTCAGGTGAATTGTTTGTTGGCACTACTGAAGGTCTTTCTAGTTTTAATATTGGCGCAAGTCATAAAGATACAACTCAATCCCATATTGTTGAAAAAGTTAATGTATTTCCAAATCCCTTTATAACTTCAATACATAATAAAGTTTATTTTGAATCTTATCCAAACGAGGAACTTCCTCCTGGAAATAATTTGTTATATATATACAATTTAGCGGGAGAATTGATAACTACTGTAAAGGAATCTGACCGCTTTAGATTTTGCTGGGATGGAAAAAATCAAGCTAATAAACCCGTAGCCAGTGGAATTTATTTTTATGTGCTTTCCTCTGAGTTTGATGATGTGCATATCACTGGAAAATTCGCAGTAATAAGATAGTAAATTTAGTTGAACTGGTTGAACCTGTTAAATCGGTTGAACTGGTAAACTGATTCAACTAATTCAACTAATTCAACCAATTTAACTTTTTTAGGAGATTTTTTGACTTTTAATCTTCAGAATAATATTCAATATGTCAAAGGGGTGGGACCAAAACGAGCGAAACTTTTACATCATTTAGGAATACATACAGTAAGAGATATCCTATTTTACTTTCCAAGAGATTATATTAACAAGATAACTAATAAACGAATTGTTGACCTGAAAATTAATGATATTGCCAGTGTAAGAGCAAAAATTGTTTCGTATGGCTATATATCTAAGTATAAGAGCACAAGATTTCAGCTAATAATATCAGATGGGTCAGGTTATCTAACTTGTATTTGGTTCAAAACCACACCCTGGTTAGAAAAGCAGTTTGAGGTAGGAAAAGAAATAATTGTTCTTGGCAGATTAAAATATTATTATAACAGACTTTGTATGCTTCATCCAGATTTTGAATTTGTTGGTTCCAAATTAGAAGAAAGTTTCTGGTCAAAAAGAAATTACCTTCCTCTATATCCTCTTACTGAAGGATTGACTAATAAAATTTTCAGAAAGATTATATTAAATATTTTCAAAAGTGAGTTTAGGATATCAGAAACGATTCCTGAGAATATTCGTATAGTTCAAGAGCTATTACCAATTAATCAGGCGTTAAGGAAAATTCATATGCCAGAGACAGAAGATGATATTACTTTGTCCAGAAAGAGATTTGTGTTTGAAGAATTATTTTACCTTCAGTTGATGCTCGCGAGAAGAAAGGTCCACTGGCATAAGTCTGAAGGTATTTCAATGCAAATCAAAAAGACTTATACTACTCAATTAAAAAATATACTCCCTTTCAATCTTACCTCTGCTCAGAAAAGGGTATTGAATGAGATTGTGAAAGATATGAAATCACCATTTCAAATGAATCGTCTTTTGCAAGGAGATGTTGGCTCAGGCAAGACAATTATTGCCCTTTTTGCTATGTTATTGGCAATTGAGAATGGGTATCAGGCAGCTATTATGGCACCAACGGAAATACTCGCTACTCAACATTATTTTGCCATTACGGAGTTTTTAAAGAAGATTGATGTAAAAATTGGTTTGCTTCTTGGCGGAAATTATAAAGGAAAGAAAAAATTGAAGGAGCATATATCAAAAGGGGAGATTGATATCGTAATCGGCACGCATTCTTTGATACAAAAGGATGTAGTTTTTAGAAAACTTGGAATTGTTATCATTGATGAACAACATAGATTTGGAGTTATTCAAAGACACTCGTTGACTCAAAAGGGACAAGTACCGGATAAAATAGTTATGAGTGCCACTCCTATTCCGCGTTCTTTGGCTTTAACCGTATATGGCGATCTGGATATTAGTATTATTGATGAATTACCACCAAACCGTAAGGAGATTTACACAAGTTGGATTACTGAAGATAAAAAACCCCAGGTTTACAATTTTATTAATAAAGAAATATCAAAAGGAAGACAGGTATATGTAGTTTGTCCTTTAGTAGAAAAGTCAGAAAAATCTTATCTTCGTGATGCCACAAATACTTATGAGAAATTGAAGAGCAGTGTATTTCGTAATCATAGAGTAGCTCTACTGCATGGTCGTATGAGCAATCAAGAGAAAGATGAGATTATGCATCGTTTCAAAGATGGCAGGATAGATGTTTTGGTTTCAACCACTGTCATTGAAGTTGGAATTGATGTTCCAAATGCGACAATTATGCTGATTGAACATGCTGAACATTTTGGTCTTTCACAATTACATCAATTAAGAGGAAGGGTCGGTAGGGGTGCTTTTAAATCATATTGTATCTTAGCGGCTTATGAACCTATTAGTGAAGAAGCTCTATTACGGTTGAATACTATGAAAGAAACTAATGATGGCTTTAAGATTTCTGAAATAGACCTTGAGATTCGTGGACCCGGAGAATTCTTTGGAACTGAACAGTCAGGTATGCCAAGATTTAGAATTGCTAATATTGTGCGAGACAGAGAAATATTAGAGCAAGCTCACAAGATTGCTTTTCAGATAATTGCAGAAGATTATGATTTGGAATTGGAAAGGCATAAATTGATAAAGGAAAAGTATCAAAAAGAATTTTTGAAAAGGGAGAGGTTGTTTAGTTTTTGAAGAATAGTTGTATAAACTATTGTTTTTGATTCTTACAGCAGTTTAAATCTATTCACATCCACCAATCCTTTGTCAGTAAGCTTAATTTCCGGTATTACTTCAAGAGCTAAGAAAGACAGACTGCTAAAAGGTGATTTAAGGTCAGAACCCAAACTCTGAACTTCTGCATTTATTTTATCTAATTCAATAGCTACCTTATGATAATCATTAAGGCTCATTAGACCAGCCACAGGCAACTTCATTATTGATGCTTTGCCTTTATAAGAAAAACTTAAACCACCCTGATTCTCTATTATTATATTTACCGCTGATTTTATATCTTCATCATTTGTCCCAACTGCTATAATATTGTGACAATCATGTGCTATGCTGGAAGCAATAGCACCTTTTTTCAAGTTAAATCCATGAACCTGGCAGGTTGAGATATTTCCTGTTTTGTTATATCTTTCAACTACCACCAATTTTAGAATATCTTGATTTAAATCAATCTCATTTTCTGTTTTTATGTTTAACACCTTTGTAACCACACTTCCATCTTCAATATCAATTATATGGTTAAAGTAATTGGAAGGAATTTGGGGAATAGTGCTTATCTTTTTAACATTAATTGTTTTAAGTATATTTTGTGGGATTGACAATTCAGTTTCAACTGGAATAGTTTTTCCATTTTGATATACAATGTTTCCATTGAAAATTACAATTTCAGGTATGAAATCAATAAGATTATTCAATATTTGCAGGTTTGCCTTTTTACCTTTCTCAACAGTTCCAATATTATCTAATTTGTAATATTGTGCAGTATTAAAAGATGCAGCTCTTATTGCTCTTATAGGATTTATACCCAAACTTACAGCTTTTCTAACATTAAAATTTATATGACCATTTTTAATAATATCAGGAGCTAATTTATCATCACTACAGAACATAATATTATCTTTGTATTCATTTAGAAGTTGATAGCATTTGTCAGGACATTTTTCAGTAGAGCCTTCTCTGATGAAGATATTCATACCAAGAGAAAGTTTTTCTTTCATTTCATCGTAACTTGTTGATTCGTGGTCATCTGTAATTCCTGCATTTATGTATTTTTTTAAATTGTCTTTAGTTAAGCGTGGTGCATGGCCATTAATGATTTTGCCTTTTTCTTTTGCAATTTGAATCTTTGTCATAATTTCAGGGTCTTGATTTATTACTGCGGGGAAATTCATTACCTCACCAAGAGCGATTACTTCATCATATTCAAACATTTGTCTAATTTCTTTTATACCAATTTTTGCACCAGATGTTCCAAGAGAACTTGCTGGCACACACGAAGGGGCTGTAAGAAATACATCAATTCTTGCTTTTTTACTTTCCTTGCGAAAATATTCAAATCCTTCCATACCAGCAACATTACAGATTTCATGGCAATCAGCTATAATCGCAGAAGTGCCTTGCCTGAGCGCTGCTTCTCCAAAATGGAATGGGGTTAGATTACTGCTTTCAA
This sequence comes from Candidatus Cloacimonadota bacterium, assembly GCA_021158425.1. Classification (GTDB taxonomy): domain Bacteria; phylum Cloacimonadota; class Cloacimonadia; order JGIOTU-2; family JGIOTU-2; genus JAGMCF01. The sequence continues at coordinate 11,774 of JAGGUR010000151.1, forward strand.
TATGAAAGTGAGCATCAATAAAGCCAGGACTCAGGAATTTGCCTTTTCCATTTATTATTGTATTGGCTTGAATAGGAGAATTAGAAATTTTAACTATTTTGCCATTATTAATTCCAACAGAAGCGCTGGAAATAGTTTCGTTTTTTACTTTAACGATATTGATATTATTTATTGCGATATGCATGAATTATTCTTTTACTTTTTTGCTTGCAAAATTGTAGTTATAAACCTTTCTGGTTTGAACAATTCCTTAGCCAACGATTGAATATGAATTGGTTCAACGCTTTCTATCTTTTCTATAATTTCATCAATAGATTCAACTTTATTGGTATAAATATACTGCCTTGCCAGGCGATTCATCCTGGCGGTTGTGTTTTCAAGACCCATAACCAAACTGGATTTTAGTTGTGCCTTGATGGTTTTTAATTCAGATTTTGTTACAGGCTTTTCAATAAGCCGCAGCAGTTCTGATTGTATTAATTTTAGACATTTTTTACTATTTTCCGGATTTGTTGCAGCATAAACCCCAAAACATCCAGTATCCTGGAAAAAGTCAGTAAAAGAATGAATATCGTATGCAATTCCATATTTCTCACGGATGTTTTGAAACAGCCGTGAACTCATTCCAATAGATAGGATAGAATCCAAAACGAGTAATGTAAGACGATTTTTATTAGTATATGGAAATGTTATTATGCCTGTGCAAATATGAGTTTGATTATTCGCCGCATCATAGTATATATTCTCTCTTTGTTTTATTTCGCTTGCAGGTGAGAATATCCTTTTTTCATTCTTTAATGGTCTTGATTTGTCCGAAGGAAAATATTGATTTGCATATTTAACTAATTCTTCATGTTCAAGAAAACCTGAAGCAGTAATTATAATTTTTTTTGGATGATAATTTTTGGAGATAAAATCTATACAGATATTTTTATTGATTTTTTTTATATTATCTTTATGTCCCAAAATTGGGCGTCCAAGTGGATGATTATGGAATAGATTTTCATAAAATCTTTCAAAGATGAGTTCACCAGGGTTATCTTCAATCTCATTGATCTCATCAATAACCACATTTTTTTCCTTTTCAATCTCTATATCTGAAAAGATAGAATTTTGAATTATGTCAGAAAGCAAATCAATACTTTGCTTCAGATGCTCACTTAATATGCGTGTATAATAACAGGTAAATTCTTTGCTGGTGAATGCATTAATTATTCCGCCAAGAGATTCAAGATAATGTGCAATTTCATATTTATTGCGTTTTTCAGTTCCCTTGAAAAGCATATGCTCAAGAAAGTGAGCAACACCACGGTTATCTGGATTTTCATTCCGAGAACCTGCATTAATCCATACTCCTACTGCTATTGAACGGACATAGTCTATTTTTTCAGATAGGATTGTTATCCCATTTTTTAAAGTTGTTTTTTGATATGACATATTGAAATCCTCTTTCTGGTTTACACACCGTCTTGTTCCCAACGCCTCGTTGGGAACACATATTCATTCCCAAGCTGGGGCTTGGGGATGAGAGGTATAGAAATCCTCTTTCTAGTTTATAAGCTTAAAATTTATTATTCAACCCAATATCCAGAAATTAGGTTGACTTCATTTTGTCTTTAACAGCATTAAAAACAGCTTCTGGCACATACTCTTTAATGTTACCACCCAATTTTATAATTTGCTTTACCATACTTGAACTAAGATAAAGATATTTACTTTGTGGAGTGAGAAAAACAGTTTCAACATCTTCACATAGTGAGCGATTAGCAAGTGCTAACTGCAATTCATATTCAAAATCTGATACAGCCCGTAATCCTCTAATCATTACAGAGCTTCCCTTTCTTTTTACATAATCTACAGCCAATCCATCAAATGCCTCAACCTCTACATTACATATATTCTTAGTTGCAATTTCTGCAAGATGGACTCGTTCTTCAGGAGAAAAGAGACATTCCTTGTTTGTTTCTTTAGCAATTGCTATTATAACTTTGCCGAATATTTTACAAACTCTTTCAATAATGTCTATATGACCATTGGTGATAGGGTCAAATGTGCCCGGGTAAATTGCTATGTTTTTCATTTTTTATTCATACTCCTATGTATTTCTTCTGTCGGTTATAAGCGAATTTGCCTACGGTGAAAAAAAGATACTTGAATTTATTTTCCACCTGTTACTTTTTTGTTTTCAGTTTCCAGTTTCAAATTTCATTCCCTTTTTGCCGTAATTCTTTCTATCTCTTCAATCTCCTTTGGAATTTTTGAAGAAAGAACCTCACATCCATTCTTAGTTACCAGAACATCATCTTCTATTCTTACACCAATCTTTTCCTCTTTGATATAAATTCCTGGCTCAACTGTGATAACATTCCCAACCTGCAGTTTTTCTTCTCTATCACTTAAATCATGTGTATCTAATCCGAGATGATGGCTAACTCCGTGCATATAATACTTTTTGTATTCTTCGCTATCATCAGTCGCGGCTCCCGATATATCGGGAGACGGAGGGGGAGATACTTTGGATTTTTTAGTGATTAATTTTAATCTGAAAAGTGCTTCCGTGATTAATTCAATAGTTTTAGTCTGCAATTCTTTAATAGTAATGCCGGGTTTTACTGAATTAATTATTTTCTTTTGGATTTGAAGCACTTCGTTATATACTTCTTTCTGTCTTTTATTAAATTTCCCTGAGGCGGGGAAAGTTCTTGAAATATCTGCATTATATTCCTGATATTTTGCACCAACATCTAAAAGCACCAGGTCATTTTTTTCAATCTTTGAATTATTTTTTTCGTAATGCAAAATTGTTGCATTCTTACCGCTTGCGACAATTGGAGAAAATGCAAGTTTCTTTTCTCCTCGTTTGATACACTCAAACTTGAAATATGCTTCTAATTCATACTCCATCATTCCAGGTTTAGCATGCTCTAATATACTTCTTATTCCCTCGTTTG
>JAGGUR010000131.1 GCA_021158425.1 Candidatus Cloacimonadota bacterium
AATTGCATCTTGATAAGTTACATCATTTATAACTGGAACTTCTCTGACAACATAGATTGTCGGTTTCTTTATCTCTTCAATCAGAATTCTATCAAATACACTTTCGCCAGCATTGTCGCCAATGTATAAAATCCTTTCTGCTTTTTGTATATTATGTTTAAATTGTTCATAATCATTAATAGCGAACTGTTGTTTGAGTGTCTTATTCAATTCATTTTCAATATTGCAATTAGGATTAATGGCAATATCTATTACATTCCCAGCAATTGCAGCTTTTATTGCGGTCATCAAAGGGTCAACAGATTTATAAATCTTTTCTTTGATATTAGGATATAATCTGAGAGCCTCTTCGATATTTTTATGTTTCAATTTAGCATAAGGGTCAGATTTTCCCGTAAGCATACGAATCTTTCCGTAAATTATTTTCCCAAATTCTGGAGGCGTGCTTTCTAAGGGCATCTGGTTTATTAATAAGCCTAACTCATCTAAAAGTTTTTTAGTCTTTACCTCATTAATATTTAAAATTCTTGCAGCTCTTATTGCTTGTTTAAAAAAGCAAGGTATACATTCAAGATAGGTTTTCATGATTTAAATGTGTTGAATCAGGGAAAACTATTTGAAAATTGGGACTAAGTTCTAAAAAAGTCTCTTATCTTTTCTATAAAAGTTTTTTTTGGTTTCTCTTCAAAATATCCTTCAATCATACTTTCTACAGGTTCATTATGAATGACTCTTTCTGGATTCCCTTCTAAAAGCAGTTTGGCTAAGTCTTCTGTATAATGCTCGGATAAATATTGATAAATCTGTTTCATCAAAACAGGTCGTGTATTTAGATGATGGACATCAGATGCGATAAAATGGACACATCCAGTTTGTAGAATTCTATAGGCAAGTTTTTGAACATTTTCACCATAATTACCAAAAAAGCTTCCACTATTTAACTGTATAAGAATTCCGCGGTTAGCAATATTAATCAGACGATTAAAATCGTTTAAAAATGGTGTAAAACGTTCAGCATGAGCGAGAATCGGAATATATCCAGCCACTTGAAATTGGTAAAGTGTCTTTTCAAAGTTGTCAGGAAATCTTTGTAAATCAGATTCTATCAAAATATAATTACTCCCAGCTAAGTTCAACTCTTCTTGTTTTGTTTTCTCAATAATGTTGGGTTCGTAATAAAGCTCTGCACCTTTGTAGACTTTGATTGGTAACTTGTTTGCAATTATTTCTGTTTTCAGTTGTTCTATTTTTTCATCTATGATTTTTTTAGTATTATTATAAACACCAGTGATTATGTGAGGAGTGGCAATTACTTCAGTAACACCCTGATTTACCAACGCCCGAAGTATATCTAAACTTTCATTTATATCTTTAGAGCCGTCGTCTATACCTGGTAAGATATGAGTATGTATGTCTATCAATTTTATTACCTTCTTTCTAAGTTTGGTTTATAAGAATTCACTTAGTACCTGAACGATACTTCTATTTTTATCTTTACCCTGTTAGATAAGATTGTTCTCATTGCTGAATTTTATCATATTCTTTTATATCTAACGGGGTAAAGTTTTTGTTCAATCACTACTTATGAATTGCATCTGCAAATTTTCCTATTATTGTATAATTAGGATTATTTTCTATTGCAGAACCGATAACAATAAAATCTGCACCAGCCTCCACCTTTTCTTTTGCTTCATCAGGTGTTTTTATTCCTCCACCAACAATCAGAGGTATGTTGATATTACTTTTTACATTTCTAACCATTTCCGCAGGAATAGACATTTTAGCCCCACTGCCAGCATCCATAAATACTAATTTCATGCCCAAATATTGAGCTGCTAATGCATGTGCACTGCCAATATCATATTTATTTCTTGGGATAGGAACACTATTGCTCATATATTGTACAGAAGTTAAAGAGCCGGATTCAATGAGCATATAACCAGTAGGAATTGTTTCAATTCCTAATTTTTTTATCAATGGGGTGGCTTTTACCTGGTCGCCTATTAATAATTGTGGATTTCTGCTGCTCACCATACTCATAAATAGAATTGCATCAGCATAGGACGAGCACACATTGAAAATTCCTGGAAATATTATAATTGGCACTTTCACAAATTGCTTGATAGCCTTTATTGTAGAATCAAAGTTATCTTCTAACATAATACTTCCACCAACAAGAATAGCGTCCACATCTGAGCTTGCGCATTTTCTTGCCAATTTAACAGCCTTTTCTGATTCCTGCTTATCAGGGTCTATTAAGCACAAAAAGCCAGCTCCTTTGGTATTGATGGTTTTTAGCAAAAAATCATAAACTGTCCCTTTATTCATTTGAAAACTCCTTATTTTTACTTTTAAATCTTTTCCACTGCGTCTGCCACTGCTACTGCTGACTGCTACTGCTATCTAATCCATTGTCCGACCCAGAGTAAAATCAGACATAATAGCATATCTATTTTCATAAGCTTTTCGGAAGTTCCTGCAACTTTTTTACTCATTTTCAAAAATAGAATTAGTAAATTTACCAGAAGATAAGCATCGCACAAAACAATTATCAGAATAAAAATAGGGAATTCATAAAACTTATGAAATCCCAATACTGTCAAGATAGTAAGAAATACCCATGATAAGAATGTTAATACAAAAGTAATTTTCTCTCCAAACACAATAGGAACAGTTAGAGCACCAATCATCTTATCTCCTTCAATATCTTCTAAATCCTTTACCAGCTCCCTTATTATGGTATATAAAAATGCACAGCCAAACACAAATAACGAATTCCCAATATTATTGTTTGCAAGACCGCCATAGATGAAGGTTGAACCAGTAACAAATGCAACCAGAATATTTCCGAGGAATTCCAGCTTCTTTCCTCTATAAGCATAAAGATAAAGTAAAAATGAGTTACCAATTGCAAGCAAAATTATCCAGGGATTTTTAATGCAGATACTGATAACAATTCCACCCGTAAATAACAAAAAAGCATATCGTTTGGCATTTAAAGGTGAAATTATGCCACTGGGAATTGGCCTTTCTGGTCTGTTGATTTTGTCAATATCGCTATCAAAAAAATCATTTATCACATATCCACCACTAGCAATGAGTGCAGCTGACAATGAAGCTAAGTATGGAATAAATTGATGTATGCCTTTGGCAAACCAGAAAGCACCAAAAAGAACGGATATGATAACAAAAAAAAAATTAAAAGGACGAATAATTTTAATATATGAAACGAATTTCATTAGACCTGTTTTCCCCGCCTTCCATCCAGATTTCATCGGGACGAAGGGTGAAAATTAGTCCAGACTGGTCGGGAGTAATTTGTAATTGCAAGGAAGTTGCATCATGGCACTCTATCTCTTATTGTTTCCAGAAATTCCGTAAGCACTTGATTGTTTGGCATATATTTGATAATATTATGAGCGTCGTGGATAAGTTTCAGAGCTTGCTTCTTGGATTCTTCAATACCAAGTAAGACCGGGTATGTAACCCTTTCATTTCGTTGGTCTTCACCGGATTCTTTTCCCAGCAATTCATCTGCACCAACCTCATCCAGAATATCATCAATTACCTGATAAGCAAGTCCAATATTTAATGCAAAATCACTAAGAGCATTAGTAACTTGTTTGGTAGCATTAGCCATCACGCAAGCCATCTGCTCGGCAGCCCGGAGCAATGCACCTGTTTTTTTTAAATGAATATCTCTAAGCACATGAAGTTTAACTCTTTTCTGCGCAGATGTCAAATCTACTACCTGACCACCTATCATACCACGAGTAGAAGCAGCATCAAGTAGTATTTCTAAGCATTGTAAAGCTTTCTTGTGATTGTTGAGTTTTAGTATGGTCTCAAATGCTTTTGTAATTAGAGCATCTCCAGTTAGTATTGCTATAGCATTCCCAAATTTTTTGTGGCAACTGGGTTTTCCACGCCGTTCATCAGCATTATCAATAAATGGAAGGTCGTCATGGATTAATGATGCGGTATGAAGCATTTCAATGGCAGCTGCGAGAGGAAGCAATTTTTGGAGAGCTCTACTAGTATGGCGGTTAACTAACATCTCATAAGTCGCTATTAAGAGAATAGACCGAAGCCGTTTACCGCCTGCAAAAATAGAATACCTCATCGCCTTATGAATTTTCTGTGGATATATATCTGCAGATGGAAGATACTTATCAAGAGCCTTATTTATAATTTTTCTTCTGCCTTCAAAATATTTTTCTAATAACAATCTTCCTCCTATATTTTGCCCGAGTTCTTTGAGCAATTAAAATTTTCTTTTGGTAAAAAGAAAAATGTTGTGCTTTGTTGTCAATATTTTGAATTTAAAATCTCTTTTGGTATAGAAGTATAATATTTCAAAATTATTTTATTTATGTTTTACAATAACGATACAGGGTCCATATCAATCTGCATCTTTATGTAACTCGGTATTTTTACATTTTGCTGAAACCAGTCAATAAACTTGTAAACTGCGTTTCTATCTTTTGCTTTAATCACAATATGATACCGATATTGTTTGCGAATTTTACTTAATGGCGCTGCAACTGGACCCAAGATAATTATTTTTTCTGAATTGTCAAATTGTTTTAGTTTCCTCCTAATTGCAAACACGATTTTCTTTAATTTGTTTTCGTCATTCAATATAAAAAGCAATCTAACTAATTTTGTATATGGTGGATAATGAAGCTTTTTTCTCAATTTAAATTCCTGTTCTATAAAGCCGAGAAAGTCCTGTCTTTGTGCAAACTGAATGCTATAATGTTTAGGATTGTAGGTTTGCACTATGACTTCGCCTTTTTTTTCACTTCTGCCTGTGCGTCCTGCTACTTGTGTAATATGCTGGAAGTTTCTTTCAGCAGCACGAAAGTCGGGTAGATTAAGATTTACATCTGCTGAGATTATGCCAGCAAGAGTTACATTTGGGAAATCCAGCCCTTTTATTATCATTTGTGTTCCAAGCAAAATATCAATATAACCATTTTTTACTTTATTAAACACCTTTTGATAGACCTGTTTTCCTCTGGTTGTATCTGTATCCATACGGGCAATTCGTGCGGTAGGAAAAAGGAACTCCAGATTTTTTTCTATCTTCTCAGTTCCTGGAGAGCCAAAGTTAAATATGTATCCGCCGCATTCTGGACACTTTTTCGGCAAAGCCTGATTATATCCGCAATAATGGCAAACCATACGATTGTTGTAGGAATGATAGGTAAGACTAATATTGCAATTTTTACACTGGAAAACCTTTCCGCATTTTACACATTGGATATAAGAAGCATAACCTCTCCTATTTTGAAAAAGAATTATCTGCTCTTTCTTTATTAATCGGTCTTCTATTTTGTCTTTAAGAAGTTGTGATAAGATTTCAGTATGGTCCTTTTCTTGTCGCATATCAACGATAGTGAGTTCAGGCAGAATTTGATTTTGTACTCTTTCCTTCATTTCCAACAACTGATATTTGTTTTGACTTGCATTATAGTATGATTCCAGAGAAGGAGTAGCACTTCCTAAAACTACAACGGCATTATTTAATTTTCCTCGCAATACAGCCATATCTCTGCCATTATAAAGAGGGTTCATTTCAGTTTGCTTGTAAGTGTTTTCGTGCTCTTCATCCACGATTATCAAACCAATCTTTTTAAGTGGAGCAAAAATAGCACTACGAGGGCCAATTACGATTTTCTTTTTACTTCTATTAATTTCATTCCATGAATAAAGTCGTTCTCTATCACTGAGTTTGCTGTGGATAACCGCAATATCATCCCCAAAATGGGCGTAAAATCTTTCAACAGTTTGAGGAGTTAACGATATTTCAGGTATAAGCATTATTGCTGTTTTCCCTTTTGTTAATACTTCTTTTATCACTCTGATATAAACTTCTGTCTTTCCACTTGATGTAACTCCGTGCAAAAGAAATGTTTGAAATTTTTTTGAAGAGATTGCTTTTTTAATCTCTGAAACGATATTATCTTGCTCACCTGTAAGTTCAAATTGTGGAGGAGAAAATTTGTTGATACTTCCAAAAATGTCGGGATAAACTTCTTTTTTGACGAGATTGACCAGTCCCTTTTTTCTCAACTTATTAATAATACTATAAGAGAATTTTTTAGCAATCTCGGAAACAGGGATTGTCCTTTCCTCACTTTTTAGAAATTCATAAAGCTCTCTTTGTGTAGAGGTTAAATCTGTGGTTGCTTTTTTCTCAGTTAGTTTTAGACAATTGACTGTTTTCTTTTCAATTTTTCTTTTATAACTCCTTTCAATTTCAATAATGTTTTTCTTTTCCATCTCTAACAAAGTCTTAAATAGCGAGGGAATTTTTTGTTGAGATAAGACGGGTATATTAACTGGTTGCCCAGATTTTTTCAAAAAACCAATTATTTTTTTGTATTGCAGGTTAGTAAAATTTTCATTTTTTAGACTAATTTTCTGAATTGTATTCACATTAAGTCCTGCTGGAAGCATAGCCTTTAGCACTAAACCAATTGGACAGAAATAATATTTTGAAATCCAGTTTGCCAGCTTAAATAATTCATCATTAATAATTGGTTTTTCATCAATAATCTCTTTTATTTCTTTTACTTTTTCTGGTTCAAAATCAATCTTTTCAGGAAATCCGATTATGATACCAGTTTGCAGTCTGTAATTAAAATCTATAAGAACCC
>JAGGUR010000086.1 GCA_021158425.1 Candidatus Cloacimonadota bacterium
GGGATTTAATATTTCCGAAGGGACTCCAGGACAAGATATGGGAAAATGTAAATGAAAAGTAGTATCTTTTTCATACTCGACATTTTTCAATATTCCATTTAGAGCCGCATTCACTAAAGCACGAGTCAGGTTAATATCCATTCTTTCGCCAACTCCATAAGGACCTCCACTCCATCCTGTATTAACAAGATAAACCTGAGTTCCATGCTTTTTCATTCTTTCACCCAACATAGATGCATACACATCAGGATTTCTTGGCATAAATGGCTCTCCAAAAAATCTTGAAAAAGTTGTAACAGGTTCAGTTATTCCTGTTTCTGTCCCAGCGAGTTTGCTTGTATATCCCATTAAGAACCAGAGCATTGCCTGTTCAGGATTTAATTTTGAAACAGGGGGCAAAATCCCATTTGCGTCAGCAGTTAGAAAAAGTATTGTTTTGGGATGTCCAGATTTAGATGATTGCTTTATATTACTTAAAAAAGTTAATGGATAAGAACCGCGTGAATTCGGAGTTAACCGCTCGTCATCAACATCAAAAGTTCCATCTGGATACATCATACAATTCTCAATAATTGCTCCATGCTCAAGATAATCAGCATCGTGAAATACTGCATTAAAGATTTCAGTTTCCTTTTTTGGGTTTAGATTTATTAATTTTGCATAGCAGCCATTTTCAAAATTCGCAATTCCGTTATCACTCCACCCATGTTCATCATCTCCCAGAAGAGCTCTTCTCGGGTCAGCAGATAGAGATGTCTTGCCAGTTCCAGAAAGTCCTAAAAGAAGAGCAGAATCTCCATCTTTGCCTTCATTGGCGGAACAATGCAATGGTAAAATGCCTTCTGCTGGCAGATAATAATTCATTACCGTGAACATAAGTTTCTTTACACTGCCCCCATAAGCAGAACCAAAAATTATCCCTATTCTTCTGTCATAATCCATTCCTATTATCATATTTGATGTCGTGCCGTTTGGTAAAACTCTTAATCTCCCCTCATATTTTTTTGAATTTAGTTTATCATAAGGGAAAACGATCATAGTGAACTCTCTGTCTGCAAATATACTTTCTCGTATATCTGCTGGAATCGGTCTGAACATATTTTCTGTAAACAAAGCAGTAAGCGCTTTATCTGTAATAGTTTTGGTGGGCAACGCATAAGAGACATCCGCTCCCAGAACACGGTCAGTTACATATATCTGCTTTTTTTGTTTTATAATATTCAATGCATCTTCTATAACCATATCAAAAGTTTCTGGCTCAAGTGGAATATTATTCGGAGAGTCCCAATCAATATTGGCTTCACTTTCAGGTCTTCTCACAATGAGGGTATCTTTAGGACTTCTTCCAGTAGATTCTGGGGGAGTCCATGTTGCGAGTGCACCATTTGCTGAAATAATCGCTTCTTTATTTTCTACTGATTGCCTGATTAGCTCTTTTCTTGGCAGATTATTCAATACATTTGGATGATTTTGTAATAATTTATTCAATTCTATTCTAAACCGCATTTCATCTCCTAAAATGTTTTTATGGAGTAGATGAGCCTATCAGCATTACTTTGACAGAGTCAAGGACTCCAAGTGTAATTTTTGCGAAACATAAAAGAACTATCTTTTTCTTGTCAAATTTAATTCAAAATTTATTCTTCTATAAGATCTCCAAACTCTTTAGATGTATCCTTCTATTAAGATGATAACTGAGATAGGTCTTGAAAATAGTATTGATTTCTTTTACCACTAATTGTGACATCTTAATATCATTAATTTTATCAGAAATATTTTTTAACGAAAGTAAGATTTTTATCGTTTCTCTGCTGCATTTGAAACTTTCGGTCATTTTCTTCTTTCTAACACAATCAATACAAACCAGGCCGTTTTGTTTAAACAAAATACCATAAATTTTTTCTGGAGTTGTAGTCTGGCAGAAGACACATTTATCAAATTTTAAAGAAAAGCCTAACAGAGTTGTAACTCTGAGTAGAAATCTCCAGAAAATAATAATGAAATTTTTATCTACTTTCTGTAAGTAAGAAAAGTATTGGTCTAACAGCCTATAAAATTTAGCATAATCATTTTCTTCAAACATTAATTGGAGATATAGTTCAGCAGCCCCTTGAGCAACTGCAGTTTTCTCAAGATTATTGAACAAGTCAAAATTATCTTCAATTATGCTTATTTCTTTTAGCAGAGAGAGTGTGCTATCTTTTTTATAAATCACAATCTCATAATTACTTAATGGTTGTAGCATTCCTTGATATTTACTTTTAGCACTTCTGCTTCCTTTTGCAATAACATTGATATGGCCGAATTCATTAGAAAAGAAATGTACTATCTGGCTTGTATTACTATAATTTGTTATTCGTAATGCAAAAGCATTGCATTTTTCAATTGTATGAGACATATTATTGACTTAATTTAGCCACGAAATCACCCCGGTTAAATATAAAAAGTGGTTTAACGGGGCAGGCACGAAAAAGCACAAAAACTATAATAAATTTCTAAAAAAACAAAAATTAGATAAAAATGTAGTTATAAAAAAGAGCAGTAAATTATTTGATGGCAGAATCATTTTAATTTTTTATTTGTTCACCCTGTGGAATACGAAGTAATTTTGTTTTTAAACAAAATTATTCCACAGGGTAAATTTGATATTTGAAATTTATAACTATTCCACAGTTACGCTCTTGGCTAAGTTTCTTGGTTGATCTACATTGCAACCACGCAAAACTGCGACATGATAGGCTAAAAGTTGCAAAGGGATTACAGTCAATATAGGTGTCAACGAAGGTATAGTACGAGGAATATATATAATATGGTCTACTAATTTTTCTATACGGCCAGAGTCCCTATTGGCGATTGCAATAATTTTTCCTTTTCGTGCTTTTACCTCTTCAATATTACTTAAAATCTTATCATATACAAAATCTTCAGGAGCAATAAATAGGACAGGCATATCTTCATCAATCAAGGCAATTGGTCCGTGTTTCATCTCTGCTGCAGGATAACCTTCAGCATGAATGTATGAAATCTCTTTAAGCTTTAATGCTCCTTCTAATGCTACAGGGAAATTGTAACCCCTACCTAAATAAAGAGCATTTCTTACATCTTTATACTGTTCAGCGATTCTCTTTATTTCCTCATTGCAATCCAATATTTGCTGAACTTTTTCAGGAATTGTTTTTAATTCATGAATATACTTTGCACCGTCAGATGGTGAAAGATTTCTCATACGACCTAACAATAATGCAAATAAGAACAAAACTGTTATCTGAGAAGTAAATGCTTTAGTTGATGCCACTCCGATTTCAGCTCCTGCATGAATATATGAACCAAAATCTGTTTCTCGGGCGATAGTACTGCCTATCACATTTGTAATGCCCATAACTATTGCGCCTCTTACTTTTGCCTCCCTGAGCGCAGCAAGTGTATCAGCAGTTTCACCTGATTGGCTGATAACAATTACTAAAGTATCTGGATTTATAATTGGATTACGATAACGAAATTCAGATGCATACTCTACTTCAACAGGAATTTTAGCAATATCTTCCAGAAGATATTCACCAACAAGAGCTGCATGCCAGGAAGTACCACAAGCTATAATATAAATCTGTTTTATATCCTTCAGTTTATCAATGTATGGATTAATTCCACCCAGTCTTGAGGTATTGAATTGCTCCATTATCCTTCCGCGAAATGCATTTGCAATTGATGTTGGTTGTTCAAAAATCTCCTTTAACATAAAATAATCAAATTCTCCTTTATCAACCATTGAAATATCCCAATCAATTTCGCTTATTTCTCTCTCCACCTCATTATCTGCTAAAGTCTTTATAGTAAAGTCATTCGGGGTAAGTTCTACAGTTTCATTATCCTGTAGATATATAACATTTTTGGTATGCACAACTAAAGCGGTTGCATCTGAGGCAACAAAATTCTCTCCTTCTCCAATTCCAACAATAAGTGGACTTCCTCTTCTTGCTGCAATAAGTTTATCCGGTTCGTCTTTGCTTATTACTGTGATTCCGAATGTGCCCTTAACCATTCGGAGTGAGTATCTTACTGAGGTATGGAGATTTTTAGTCTTTTGATAAAAATGTTCAATGAGATGCGCCAGAACCTCTGTATCAGTATCACTTTTAAAACTATGATTTCTTTTTTCTAAACTTTTTCGTAAAACTTGATAATTTTCAATAATACCATTATGAACTACAGCGATACTTCCTGAGCAATCAGTATGTGGATGCGCATTTGTTGTTGTAGGTTGCCCATGAGTTGCCCACCGAGTGTGAGCAATTCCGAGATGCGAAATAAAGTTTTTATCATTTGGAATTGACCGCTCAAGGTCAATTATTTTCCCTTCTCTCTTATGTATTATCAATTCAGTGTCATTATTTATGACTGCAATTCCTGACGAATCGTATCCGCGATATTCTAATCTTTTAATACCTTCAATTATGATTGGCAATGCTTGCTTTTTGCCAATATATCCAACAATTCCACACATATTTATTCCTCTCTAAAGATTAAACTGGCTGCTTTCATTCCTGATCGTTCATCCACAGTTTGTAAGATTATTAAACCTAAAACAAAGAAGAAAGCTATACTCAATATTGCATATCTCTGACTTTTGAAAAGCAGGACAAGAAAGCCATAAATTAAAGGTCCCAAAATTGCAGCAGCTTTTCCGCTCACAGCATAAAAACCGAAAAACTCAGCATGTTTATCTTCTGGCGTAAATAATGATAACATACTTCTGCTTGCAGATTGGCTGGACCCAATAGCCAAACCAGCTAAGATGCCAACTCCATAAAATTGCATAA
>JAGGUR010000054.1 GCA_021158425.1 Candidatus Cloacimonadota bacterium
ATATGAAGAGCTGTTGAATAATGTTAAAGCTAAACTTCACGATGATGTAACAAATTATGTAATTTGCACATGGTTTAATCATTGGACAACAGTGCTAATTGAGGAACACATAAGCACACATCCAAAGATAATTCCTACAGTCAAAAACATAAAAGGGATAGATATTTTCTTTGATGGTCAACCATTTGATTTAAAAGTAACTTATCTCCCTCGTAAATACAACCCTGCTGATGCTATTAAAACCCCATCTAACTTAGCAGTCTGGATGTATGAGAATCAAGGTGCTCAAAGATTTGGTGCTGATAATCGTTTATTCGTTATCTTATTGGATAAAGATAATCCTGAAAGGAGTTGGGAGTTAAAAAGAGATTTTTCTCTTGTATTCCAAAAAATTGACAATTTCTTTGATAGGGAAACAGTCTCAACAGAAGATGAGATTGTTTTCACTTTTCGAAGAAGTACATATACAGCTGTTACAAAAGTATTGATAATTACTAAATGATAAGATGTCTTGGTTATAAATAATTAAAAGCAAAGGAAAATTATGAAAATAAAAGACAAGCAAAAAATCTTCACCGAAATCGTAGAAAAATATAGAGCAGTTTTCGGTGAAAAATTAGTATCTATTCATATCTACGGAAGTGCTGTAACTCAGGATTTCAATCCAAAATTATCTGACATAAATGTCGCTATCATCTTAGAGAACTTGAAGTTAAGTAATCTTGTTTTAGCAAAAGGTGTTATTAAAAGACTTAGAAAAAGAGATGTTTTCACTCCACTTTTTCTTTCAAAACAATATATTGAAAGTTCTCTGGACACTTTTCCAATAGAATTTCTAAATATAAAATCTTCACACAAAACTGTCTATGGACAGGATTTTTTTGAAAATTTAAAAATCAATTCCGACTATTTACGATTACAAGCAGAGAGGGAATTAAAAGGTAAACTGCTTACTCTACGATTGGCTTTTCTGGAAAGCATTGGAAATTTAAGAGTGATAAGAAGTTTAATTTCCAGTTCATTTTCAAGTTTCATCCCTGTAATGAAAGCGATTATATTTATAAAGAATCAGGAAATTCCAGAGCGAACTGTTGATGTAATAAAAAAAGCTTCTGATATTCTTAATATTGATTTCACGGTTTTCTTACAAGCTTATGACATCAAGAATAGAAAAGTAAAAATGAAGGGCGAACAACTGGTAGAATTTTTTGAAAGATATGTTAAGGTAGTTGACCAGGTTTCTGAGATTGTAGATAAACTATAAAATACCTACAACTTACCCCGAGATATTGAATGACTCCGAATTTCTTGGCAAAGAATCAGCCAAAGATTAAGAAAATATTAAAGATTTTACTTCTTATATTTTTGATTTACATCTTCTTTCTCAGTATTGTAATGATGGGGGAGGGATTCAAGGGATTTAAGGGTTTATCAGAAGGGTTGTTACAAAATGTCAGTAATCCTATTATGGGATTAGTTGTAGGGATTTTGGCTACAAGTATCTTACAAAGTTCGTCAACCACAACTTCCATCGTGGTAGGTTTAGTGGCAAGTGGTATTTTAGGTCCCCATTCAATCCGCATTGCTATTCCTATAATTATGGGAGCAAATATTGGCACAACAATCACAAATACTATAGTTTCTCTCGCCCATATTTCCCGGTCTGATGAATTTCAAAATGCCTTTAGAGCTGCAACCGTGCATGATTTTTTTAACATTATAGCAGTTGTCATCCTTTTACCTCTGGAGATATGTTTTCATATAATTGAAAAGAGTTCTGTAGCTCTTGCTAATTTTGTAGTTTCTGCAAATTTGAAAGGAGCAGAGTTCAAAAGTCCTGTAGCCACAATAACTAAACCTGTTGTCCATCTCTTGTTTAATCCCAAATATCCTGATGAAACAGCCGGATTTTTCCAGAAGCTGTTTTCTCCACAACTTGCTAAATTCGCTATTCTGGCAATTGCATTAGTCTGTCTGTTTATTGCTTTGAAATATATGGTAAAACTAATGCGCCTGCTTGTGGTGGACAAAGTAGAAAGGTTCTTCAGCCAAACTATTTTTCGGAATGGCTTTTTAGCCCTGCTGTTTGGTTTGATATTAACTGCAATCGTGCAGAGCAGTTCTATAACAACTTCTCTAATCGTGCCTCTTGCTGGGGCTGGAATATTGACAATTTATCAGGTTTTGCCATATACGGTTGGAGCCAATATTGGAACTACGGTTACTACTTTGTTAGCTGCACTCGCAACCGGTAGCATACCGGCTTTGGTAGTTGCCCTTTCTCATTTCTGTTTTAATGTATTTGGAATGGTAATTATTATGCCAGTCAAGCCAGTTCGTCACATTCCTATTAGGGCTTCTATAATATTATCAAAAATAGTTATAAAAAATAAGCTTTATCCTGTTCTTTTTATCTTGATTGTTTTTTTTGCAATTCCAATTTTTATTTTGTTAATAACTAAATAATGAGAATAATGAGCAAGAAAATATTAATTATGTCCAGATTGACCTCTTTGAAAAATTGTGATAAGATGTTTGATATTGAATTCTGGTCGAAATCAGGAGTTGAAAAAAAGTTTATAGCTGCTTGGAAAATGACCAAAGAGGTTGATTTAATAAGAGGTAAGAATGGAACACAATCCCGACTTCAAAGATCTTTTTCACTTATTAGAAAAAGAGAAAATTGAGTATCTGATTGTTGGGGCTTATGCACTTATTTATTATGCGACCCCAAGATATACGAAAGATATTGATATTTGGGTTAAACCCCAGCCGGAAAATATTAAAAAATTATGGACAGCATTAGAAGAATTTGGTGCTCCTTTAATAGATATAACTCCAGAGGATTTGTTAAATCCAGATATCATTTATCAGATAGGTGTTGAACCAAACAGAATAGATATTCTAACCTCAATTCCAGGACTTGAATTTAAGGCAGCTTGGAAGAATAAGGCAGTAAGTAGTTATGCTGGTGAAAGAATTTATATATTAAGTTTGGATGATTTAATTAAGACAAAAAAAAGAACGGATAGGCCACAAGACAGGGTGGATCTAGAAATTTTGACTGAAATAAAAAAGAAATGAAATATATTTTTATTTGGAGTTAAAAATGCTAAAAGAAATATTTAGACTTTTTAAAAAGAGCGATTTATTTATGGAAGCCCAGCAGGATGCCTGTCAGATGCTTAAAAGAGATAATCGGATGTTTGACAATGCGTGTGCAAAATTGCGAGGCCGCCCACTTCCACATCCTGATATTGATATATTTGATGAAGA
>JAGGUR010000152.1 GCA_021158425.1 Candidatus Cloacimonadota bacterium
AATTGGTTGGAAATGATACCCAGAAAATTATAAAAGCTGTAGAATCTATCTTAGGCGGGTATTACAAAGAACGAACTATTCCAAAATTCTGGGATGGAAAAACTGCTTTAAGAGTAGTGGAAGTTTTAAAGAATTTTGTATAACTGGTGAAATAAAATGAGCCACCTGCCTTTTCACCCTTCGTCCCGATTTAATCGGGACGAAGGGTGAACAAAATCACACGAAAAGTAATATTGTATTTGGAGATGAGTGTTATAAAATTAGTGAATTAGTGAATTAGTAAATTGACAGATAAATAAGTAAACCAATTAACGAGTTTACTAATTTTTTTGTGTTTTTTTGTGTAATTTCGCTTGTCCGATTAAATATGGCTTGCACTGTAAGGTATATCTTTATTTAACAGTAAGCTATTTAATCTGGGTGGCTAAAATATCTTTGGAGAGAGAATGAAAATACTTGTAACAGGCGGTGCAGGCTTTATTGCATCACATATTTCAGATGCTTATATTGAAAAAGGTCATAAGGTTATTATTGTTGATAACCTTTCTACAGGAAGTAAGGAGAATCTTAATCCAAAAGCCAAATTTTATTGTATGGATATTCGGGATAAAAAATTGGCAGATGTTTTTGATAATGAGAAACCTGATATTGTCAATCATCACGCTGCACAAATTAGCGTGCCAATTTCTGCGAAAGACCCTATTTTTGATGCGGAAGTGAATATTTTAGGCGCAATTAATGTTTTGCAAAATTCAGTAAAGTATGGAGTCAAGAAAGTAATTTTTTCTTCCACGGGCGGCGCAATTTATGGCGATGCTAAGGAATATCCCACAACAGAAAATTATGTACCTAAACCTGTTTCACCTTATGCAATTGCAAAATTTTCAGTTGAGAAATATCTACATTATTATAATCATCAGTTTGGCTTAAAATATCTTGTTCTACGATACGCGAATGTTTATGGACCTCGCCAGATTCCACACGGCGAGGCAGGGGTTGTATCTATTTTTATTGAAAATATCTTGCAAAATAAGATTTCTAATCTTTATGCTTATCCGGAAAATCCTGACGGAATGATTCGTGACTATGTCTTTGTTGGTGATGTTGTAAAATCAAATTTAATTGGTCTTGAAAAAGGAGACAACGAACTTGTGAATATCGGCACAAACAACGAGACTTCAACTGGAGAACTTTATCATCAGATTGCAGAACTTATGAATTCAAATATTCAGCCTAAAAAATTAGGAGCTAGACCCGGTGATATTCACAAAAGTTGTCTTGATATTTCCAGAGCAAGGAATATTCTTAACTGGCATCCTCAAACAAGTTTAAAAGATGGAATAAAGCAAACTATTGAATATTTTTACAACAAATACCACAGAAAGGATAAATAAATATGAAAATCACTGTAGTAGGCACAGGCTATGTTGGTTTAGTTACTGGCACTTGCTTTGCAGAGATGGGAAGTGAGGTCATCTGCGTTGATAATAATCAAGAAAAAATTGATATGTTGAATCATGGTGTAATGCCAATTTTTGAGTATGGGTTAAAAGAGATGGTAGAAAGAAATATAAAGGGAAATCGTATATCTTTTATTACTGATATAAAAAAGGCAGTTGAAGAATCCTTAGTGATATTTATCGCTGTTGGAACCCCGCCAAACGAAGACGGTTCAGCAGACCTTCAATATGTACTAACTGTGGCAAAAGATATTGGGAAATATATTAATGGCTACAAAGTTGTAGTTGACAAATCTACCGTTCCAGTTGGCACCGCAGATTTAGTAAAAAAAACGATTAAGGCTGAACTAAAAAAACGAGAATTGAATTATGATTTTGATGTCGTGTCTAACCCGGAATTTTTGAAAGAAGGAATGGCTATAGAGGATTTTATGAAGCCTGATAGAATTATTGTTGGAACTGACAGTGAGAAAGCAAAGAATATTATGAATGACCTTTACTCATCATTTACTTTTAGAAGCAATCGCATCATCTTTATGAATATTCGTTCTGCGGAATTGACAAAATATACTGCAAATGCAATGCTTGCTACAAAAATTTCGTTTATAAATGAAATAGCGAATCTGTGTGAAAAAGTCGGTGCTAATGTTGAAGATGTAAGAATAGGAATAGGTTCTGACTCACGAATTGGTTATAAATTTCTTTATCCAGGTATTGGATATGGCGGTTCCTGTTTTCCAAAGGATATAAAGGCACTTATAAAAATTTCGCAAGAAAACAATTCATCATCACAAATATTAGAAGCAGTTGAAAATGTAAACTATAAACAGAAACGGGTAATGATTGATAAAATATGTGCACATTTTGGTGAAGATTTGAAAGACAAGGTATTTGCTATCTGGGGTCTTTCTTTTAAACCAATGACTGATGATGTACGAGAAGCTCCATCAATAATCATAATTAATGAATTAGTTAAGCGGGGTGCAAAAATTCAAGCCTATGACCCAAAGGCAATTAAGGAAGCAAAAAAAGTATTCGGAAATAATCCATTCATTAAATATTTTAATGACCAATATCAGGCTCTGGGAAATGCAGATGCTTTAGTTCTTATAACAGAATGGCGTCAATTCCGGCACCCGGATTTTCAAAAGATAAAAAATAGGCTCAAGCAAAAAGTAATTTTTGATGGCAGAAATCAGTATGACCCAGAAAAAACAAAAGCTAATGGCTTCACCTATTTTTGTATTGGAAAATAAT
>JAGGUR010000022.1 GCA_021158425.1 Candidatus Cloacimonadota bacterium
CAGCATACGCCGGTTCTGAAGCAACTTGTATATTCCTGCTTATTGAACCTGGCTCACGCCCCGGTGGGATGGGACACTCTTATGTATCAATAGCAGAAGGAGGAATTGCTTCATGGTGGAACCCAGGCGGACTCGCTTTCATCAAACATTCTGATATAGACCTTATGCACTCAAATTGGTTTGGCGATGTTATAGATGATATGTATTACGAATATCTTGGATATGTTCAACATTTAGAAGGAATTGGAACACTTGGATTAAATGTAACTTATATAACTTATGGTGAATCAGAAGCAAGAGATGCAGAGGGAGGGTGGCTGCGTAATTTTACCAGTTATGAAATTGCTGTTGGTGTCGTATATGGAGCTGAAATTAAAAAGGATCTTGGATTAGGCATAAATATTAAAGGAATCATTAGTGGATTATGTCCATTAATACCTGAACTTATGGAGGCAGAAGGAGAAGGATATACTTTTGTTGTTGATATAGGCGTTCTAAAGAAAAATCTCATTATTCCCCGCCTTTCATTTGGAGTAAATCTACAAAATTTTGGTCCAGATATGACATATCGTAATTCAGAAAATAGTCAATCTATGCCTCTAAATTTACGAGCTGGATTTTCTTACAAAATCCTTGATTCAAAATATAACAAAATGACAGCTTCTGTTGATATAAATAAGATGCTTGTGAATCCGGAAGACCCATTGTGGAAAAGATGGTTCACCTCACTACACGATGAACCTCTTAAAGATGAGCTTGAATCTATGATTGAAAATATCGGTGTGGAATACAAATACTACAATTTAATCTCTTTGCGAGCCGGTTATGTAAATGATGTTGCAGGGCATATCAGAGGTGTTTCATTTGGTGGTGGTATCAGTTATGAATTCTCCAAAGGTAAAGAATTATCATTTGATTTTGCCCTACAACCTGGTGGTGAACTATTGGGAAAAGGAAAAAATAAGACCTTTTCTTTAGGGATAAAATTCTAATTATACCATTCCGCCACCGTCAGGGAGTGGTCCCTGACGGCTCCTTTTATTCTCTTTTGCAATTGTTGTCTAATTGTAAAAAATATTCGTAATCAAAATCTTTATAAGAAAGTAATAATATGATATTGAAAACTAATACCAGGATTGTCTCACTGAAAAATGTAATAATTGTATTTTTTATAATCTTGTTTGTTTTTCCTTTTCTTGCAGTAGGTAAAACAAATAATTTGAAAATTCTAAAAAAAGAAGATACTCGTATTACAAAGCATCTGCAGAAAATTAAATGTTTACCCAATATTTATAGAGAAAAATTTCAAATTCGCAAAGAAAAAAAGAAATTTTTAAAAAGAAAAGGTGATGAATATGAAGTTAATCTCCTTGTGCTCTTGGTTGATTTTATAAAAGAAGAACCTGATAATCCTAAAACAACCGGGAATGGTAAATTTAACTTTAGCGATTATGACTATTTTACTGATGCGAATGGTGAATTAGATTCAGTTAGAACAATTGGCTCTCCCCCTCATGACTCTACATATTTTCATCAATGTATAGTTGCAATGCAATACTACTATCAAACTGCAAGTTTGGGCGTTTTAAACTCATTTGACCCTTTACAGCCTGTTAATTTCCATTTTAAAATATTTCCTAGCAAAGCAGATACTGCGTATCATCTTCCTAATGAAATGGCTTATTATAACCCAGATACTGAAGATTGGAATTTAAAAACTGAAAGATTTACTGAATATTTCAAAGATGCTATAACTTCAGCAGATACAACAAGTTTTCCTCAAACTCCTGATATTAACTTTTCTGAGTATAATCACATTATGCTAATACATGCGGGTTCTGATTGGCAGCATGATGTTTTCTGGGATACGCCTTGCGACCTTCCATCATTCTTTATTAGTTTAGAGGATGATTCAATCGCAGTTACAAATAGTGCCGGGGATACAACATATATCAAGGAAGCAGCAAATGTGCCAGAAACTATCTCACAAGACTTTTACAAAAGTGGACATTACCAGTTCGGATTTGGAGCACCAATTGCGGAAATGGTTCACGAGTTTGGGCATAGCCTTGGCTTTGTGGATTTATACAACACAAACAATATGTATCCTGCTGTGGGCTACTGGGATATTATGGACAGTGGCGGAATGACAGCTGTTATTTCTATAGATACCATAGTAAGTCCGCAGGATACTATTGTTATTGAAGGTGCTCTGCCCATCTTGCCATCTGTCTGGTCAAGATTACTTATATGGGAAAATGCATTCAAGAACTCAGGAAAATATGTTGAAGTTACTTCCCCAAAGGAAATATTAGTTGATGCTGCTGAATCTCCTTTTACTGAAAATCCTCAGTTTATCAAAATTCCAATTAATGATAAAGAATATTTCTTATTGGAGAATCGCGAGACTGATATTGATGGAGATGGAACAACCGGTATAAAACTTGATGATGTTATTGGGAGAGTTCCACTATATCCTGCGGACACTACAAGCTGGCTGCCAAACAATGAATATGATTTTATGCTTCCTACTTATGACCCATATCTTGAAGCTGAAACAAATGGTGGACTATGTATCTGGCATATTGACGATTATGTAATTTATGATGAAATCGTTTATGTAGATGGAAAGCCATACAGCAGATTTGAGGCAAATGCTGTTAATGG
>JAGGUR010000028.1 GCA_021158425.1 Candidatus Cloacimonadota bacterium
ACCATCTTCCAAACTATTATACAGATTTCTGGAAATATTTTTGATATCATTCTTCTTTATAGAATCTTTCAATCGTTGATATTTATCTTTCCTTTCTGCTTTTATTTTTGACCAAGCATATGCTTGTTTACTTGAAATAGGAATTTGAGGATTAACAAGAAGTAGGTTTTCCACTTTAAGGTTTGTGGGTATTTTGCTAACTTTTTCCCCTTTTCCAGTAAGATATGCAATACCACCTTCTAAGAAAAAATTGATATCACTTCCAAATCTTGCAGCAATTCTATGCATATCATCTTTTGATAATTGCAAATTCCACAAGGTATTACAACTTTTAATAGTTGCCACAGCATTAGAGCTACCTCCGCCCAAGCCAGCTGAAATTGGAATATTCTTCTTAAGCGTGATATCCAATCCCTTTTTAACTTTATATTTATCTTTCAAAAAACAAGCTATCTTATAAATTATATTAGATGAATTATTTAGTTCATTTAAAGAGCAAGAAATTTCTATTTTATTATTTTCTGTCAAACTAAAAATTAAATTGTCCGCTAACTGGATTTCAGTTAATATTGTTTTTATTTCGTGAAAACCATCCTTTCTGATAGCAATTGTATCCAGGAAAAGATTAACTTTTGCCAAAGATTTTTGAGTGTCTGTGATGCTTTCTCCTTTTCCTTTTACCACCTTTTTTATCTTCATCTGTATAATAATAGTAATAATAGTAATAATAGTATTTATACCCACTATAATATCTTTTAACTTCTATTCCGTTTACAACTACCCCGGCAGCAGTTACACCAATATTTTCTAATAATGTTTTTCCACGATCAATAATTCCGCGATCAGTTATTCCTGTTCTTATTACAAGGACAATTGCATCTACCTTTTTAGCCAGAATCATAGCATCTGTTACAGCAATTAAGGGGGGCGAATCAAAGATAATGTAATCATATTCCTGTTTTACTTCTTCAATCAACCTATCCATTCTTTGTGAAGCAAGCAATTCTGAGGGATTTGGTGGGACATGACCACTTGTGATTAAGTCAAGATTTTTAACTCCAGAAGGCTTAACAATTTTTGAAAGTGGAATTCCGTCATCAGTAAGATATTTTGAAAGCCCGTTTTCTCTTTTTACATAAAATAGATTATGCACCATTGGACGACGCATATCGCAATCTATAAGAAGTGTTTTTGAATCCATCTGAGCAAGTGTAATGGCAAGGTTGCTGCAAGTAGTTGTCTTTCCTTCCTTTGGGCCAGAACTCGTAATCAGGAATGTTTTATTACTTGAAGCACTTGGCAAAGAGACAACATTTGTTCTAAAAGTACGATAAGCTTCTGCAACAGGTGATTTTGGGCTGTAGTGTGGAACGAGACGAGCTACCATTTGTCTTTGCACAATAGATAGTTTTTCCTTTTCAGTGCTATCAGATATAAAATGCATCTTGTTTTCAATCTCTTCTAATCTTCTCTCATCTATTGGAATATCAGGTATGGTTCCAAGAAGAGGGAGGTTAACATATCGCTCAACATCTGTAAGATTAATTATTTTTGTATTCAGACTATCTAACAAGAAAGCAGCACCAACTCCGAGCCCCAATCCTAATATTATAGATATAAGAATGTTCATTTTTACTTTTGGAGAGACGGGAGAATCAGGCAATTTTGCTCTTTCAAGTATTCTGATATTACTTATTTTCCCTTCTTCAGAAATTTTAGCTTCTTCATACCGAGTTACAAGCATACCATAAACTTGCTCATTTATTGCTTTTGCTCGTTCTAAACGTGCAAGCTCTAATTCTGCATCAGGGAGGTTAGACATTTTGATTGAGTATTCTTCAACAACTTTTCCTAAAGCGTCTCTTTTCGCCTTTGCTACATGATGTTCTACTTCTCCAGCAACAATATCAGTTAATAATTGTTGTCGTCTATCTAAAGGATTAAAAGTATCTTCATTCACTTGAAGAATTTTGTCTATTTCTGCTCTCATTTGCATCTTTATTTTATCTATTTCTTGCTGCAGAGCCACTAATTCTGGGTGTTCAGCCGTATACCCTTTTTTGGTAAGAAAAATAGCTAATTTGCTTTCATTATCAATTAATTTTTGTCTCAGTTGTTCTATGACTGGCGACGAGATTGACACAATTTCTTTACCTAATGATGCATCTAATCTACTCAACTCTATCTTCAGGTAATTAAGTTTTTTCTCGGCAACCTGTAAGTCTGTTTGAGCTATACTCAACTCAGCCTCAAATTCAACCATATTTTTAATCATTTCTTCCGTTTCTTCAGAAAGAGAAAAAACCTTATGCTGAATTTTATATTCCCGTAAATCTTCTTCAGAAAATGCGAGTTTTTTAGATGTAATATCTAACTGCTTTTCTAAAAATTCTCTCACATTTGTGACTTCAGCTCTTTCATATTTAAGATTTTCTTCCTGGTAACTATCAATTACTGCATTGACAGCAGATTGTGCTTCTAATGGACTTATGGATTTATAGCTAATATCAATTATATCAACTTCTCTGCCTGAAGAAACCTCAATACCTTTAGCCAATGCTCTTTCTGGATTTGTTGCTGCAAGGATTGGAAAACTTGCTGCTTCTGGATTTCGTCTCAATTTTTCAATAGCACTTTTCATAATAGGCGAGCTTTTGACTACTTCAATCTGATTATTTAAGTCATTCCTTCCAAACCCGCCAGTTGGGAAGAAAA
Source organism: Candidatus Cloacimonadota bacterium (assembly GCA_021158425.1). GTDB lineage: Bacteria > Cloacimonadota > Cloacimonadia > JGIOTU-2 > JGIOTU-2 > JAGMCF01. Next base: position 2,716 of record JAGGUR010000028.1, read on the forward strand.
GGTCAGTTTGCTTCTTTAATTCAAGCAACACTTTTCCTGAGCTTTCGTATATCCTTGGAGCTCGGATTGTATAAAATGCAGTTGCACTAACAACAACCAAGAAGATAATAACTATTAACCATTTATGTTGTAGAGTGATTCTTAAATAATCTTTTAACTTAATTTCTTGTTCTTGCTCTGGATATGGTTCCATTTTTAATCTCTTATAATTATTTTTTTATTTAATCTTTAATATTCAAATATATGTTATAAATGCTTAAGACGACTGCTATTTTTGATAGAAAATCCGTAACTTTTGCCACGCCATAAAAGACAGTTCCGGAAACAATTATTGTATCCCCGGGCATTAATACAGGTATATTACTTTTATCCCCTGTATCTAAAAATTTTTTAATATTAATCCAGATTACTTCATTTTCTCCGCCATTTAAACTCGGTCTTACTATTCGGATTTTAGATAATTTTGCATCTTCCGTGGGACCGCCTGCTAAAGAAAGCAGTGCTAAAAGGTCAGTATCATCTGGAACGATATACAAGCCGGGTTTTCTAACTCTACCCCAAATATAAGTATAGATTCTGAGCTGCTCCACATCACCCATAGTTCCTGAATATGTATATGCAGAAGTACTCGGAGG
>JAGGUR010000070.1 GCA_021158425.1 Candidatus Cloacimonadota bacterium
AGATTATTGGATTGGCGAGATGGATGTTGATGGTTTTCGCCTTGATGTGCCTAATGAAGTTCCATTCTGGTTCTGGAAATTATTTCATGACAAGGTCAAATCTATCAAGCCAGACGCATACTTAGTTGGAGAAATTTGGGGCAATGCAATTGAATGGGTTAATAATGATTATTTTGATGCGGTTATGAATTATGCATATTTCAAAGACCCTGTGATGCGATTTTTCTGCATGAGAAAATGCAATGCAGAAACTTTTGACCGCGACCTAAAACCCGGGCTGCTTAATTATCCTGTTCAGGCATCTCAGGTGATGATGAATTTGATAGATAGCCATGACACTTTTCGCTATCTTGAGTCTGCTGGCGGCGACATAAATAAACTAAAAATGGCAGTTCTGTTTGAGATGACTTATGTAGGTGTTCCACATATTTGGTATGGGGATGAAATTGGTATGATGGGAACACACGACCCGGATTGCCGAAGACCTTTTAATTGGAAATATAATGAAAACCCAAAGGCAGTAGATTTGCGAGATTTTTATAAGAAATTGATTTCTATAAGAAAACAGAACTCTTGCTTACGCACTGGAACATTTAAAACCCTTTTGGCTGAAGGAAAAGTATATAGTTATCTTCGCAGTGATGAAAATAATGATATTATTGTTGTAATCAATAATGAAACTACTCCTAAGAAGATTACTATCTCCACTGGACTGAGTGACAGAAATGTAACAGATTTGTTATCAGGTAAAAATTTTTCTATCAAAGATGGCAAACTTGAGATTGAACTTGATGGGATGAGTGGGGCGATATTGAAATAATTCCTGCATGAGAATTTCTCGCAATTGGAAGAATGAGCGATTATTCACAATGTAATCAGATTAATCAGATTATTATTAACCCCTAAATTCACTTAGAGACAAAAAAAGAAAAAAGAAACAATAACTATATTGTAAATGTTTTAACAGTTTCTATGAAAGGAAAATAAAAAATGAAAAATATATTCTTACTTCTGGCGTTATTGGGTTTAACTGCTTATTTATCCGCTTTTGAAATATGTGGAGATATTAAATCCTGGCAAAAAGAAGATTTCTGCGGATTTGATAAAGTTGGCGATTGCACTGGCGAGTGCGGAGATATTACTTCCTTGTTCTCCGGAATAGAAAATGAGAAATTGTATGTAAGAATTTCATTTGATGATATGGTAAAAAGAGATGGAGTATCTTTTGTTAAGGATAATTTTTCTAATCACAATATGAAGATTGTATTTTCCGTTCTATCAAAAAAGGATTCCAACAATGTTTTCGCATCCAGGATTATTGATCTTCGTAATAAGAAATTTAACATTGACAGATGGCGGATACTTCGCACCCCAGAAAACAATCTTTTAGAACTTGCTATTCCCTGGAAAAATCATTCAATTTCAAAAGAAGAATTACTCTTTACCATTAAGATTTTATTAGATGGTAAGATTGTTGATACATTTACGGAAGATGGCTCTCGTGGAAGCACTGGCAACTGTGCCTTTGTTCATCACGGCAATCAGGGACTAACATATACAGAAGTTTTTTATGGACAGGACCCTCCAGAAACCAGTGGTTATGATGAAGTATTGGAAGTTCATCAAGCAACAGATGTTCCCGGAAATTTCCATATGTCAGGCACATTGATGCCTGCCGCTGAATGGCATAATCCAGAATTTAATGATTGGCTTGCTGATGGTGTGACCGAAGGCTGGGTAGCAATGCTGACTTCTGCTTTTGGACAGCATATAATGCCATTTCTTAATGATAATATGAATAACTGGTCTGTTGCAGTTGAATGCGATATGGTGGAATATCTTTATAATTATGTGCCTCATATCGCTTGGGTTCCGGAACGGGTTTGGCTCTCACAGGGTTATTATCCAGATGCTGGGCTTAGCGACCCCTGGCTTGGAGATAATTGGACTCAGCACGGCGTGGAAGCTGTGATTCTGGATGATTGGCCACATTGTAGCGGATATTCTAACAGCAAAATCCATTGGATGAATAATGGCAGTGGAATTACTCTAAGGGTTATTCCGATTAATAATGAGTTCGTAGGCAAGTTCTGGAATGACCCAGATGGAGCAAAAAATATGATAGCAAATACTGGTCAGTATGGAATTATTGTATATGGCACGGATTGGGAAGTTGCAGCTGAAATGAACGAACATCATAATACCTATCTTCTGGATAATTATGAAAGTGTAATCTGGTATTGTCATGACAACTATCCTGCTATTGAAGCCTGGAAACTAGGTCAGGCACTTGATAACACGGACTTTAATGGCAGTGAAATTGATATAGTCAATGGAACATATGCAATGTTAGGTGGAACAGATGGATATGGTGGAGGAAATAATAGCTGGTATATAGATTGGGCTGGTTGTGAATCACATTCTGACTTTCATACACCTAAATGGAATTATGGCTTTATCTGGGATGATGCATATAACAATCTTATGACAGCACCTGATAATGCTCTTTCCCAACTTGGCTGGTATACAATGATGATTAATCTACATGAAACTGGATGGCATACTGGTGGAGAGATTGCAGATTGGGAACATCGTTACTCCTCTCATATCAAGAATGCAAATGTATTTGCTGAAGCCTCTCGCTGGGCAAATGGAGATTATACTACAACTACCTCTGCATATTTTTCAGATATTGACCGAGATGGTGTGGGTGAACTTATTATGTATAATGATAAAGCATTTTTTGTTTTTGAGGAGATTGGTGGAAAAGCAAACTGGATTTTCTGTAAAGATAGTGAAGGAAATGCATATTCCGTAGTAGGCTCAGATGTTGCATATTGGTCAGAAACTGATGGTGATTATAACGAGAGTTCAAATAATCATGTTGCTGCTCTATCCGATGTATCACCAAACTATCAGCATGATATTTATGATATATCAATTGATATAACCACTGAAGATAGTATTCAAGCAACTCTTACAAGATATGGTGTTAGTAAAACCGTTCAGCTTAAAACTGGTAATCAGTATATTGAAGTTACTTATAACTTTGGCAATGAAACAGGATATGTTAAATCTGGCTGGACTCCAGGCTTGCTTGACTTAATCTGGTCAGGTAAAAGTCATCTGCAAAGAATGTGGGGTGATGGTGGTGAATATTGCGGTCAGCGGAACTCTTCTTCCGGTGCAACAGTTGCACTTGTGCTTGGTGATGCAGGAGCATCTCATAATCTTGAATTTGAAGGCACTCTTGTAAAAGGTGATGAAATTTACGGACAGGGAGGTTTTGTAATCAGACTCTATGCAGGCTATACAAGTGAGCCTTATGACCCAAGCAATAATAAAGTTGTTGAATTAGATTCTCTTGCCGCAGAAATGTTAGATGATTTGGCGCCAAGAATTATTGATGGTATTGCATATTTAGTTGGCGAAAGTAAATTGCAAATTATTTTTAGTGAAGCCTTAAATGAAACAACTGCTGAAGATATTGCTAATTATGAATTTCAAAGTTTCATTGGAAACTATACCCTTGCAAATGCTGTACTTTCTCACATTCGTAAAGTAACACTTACAATTAATGAGACTTTCTTACCAAATGATTGTGGCAATGTGATTGTTTCTAATGTAGAAGACTTACACGGAAATGTGATTGACCCTGACTATAATACAGCTACAGTAACTGAAATTGTTACTCCTCATATTGTTGGCACAATGAATGGTTGGGACCCAGCAAATCATGACTACGATTTCATATTAAATAATAATGGGATATGGGAAGTAGTAATTAACCTGTCGGCTGGAACACACGAATATAAAGTGATTGAAAGTGATGCCTGGGATGGAAATGATTGGCCAAACACTAATCAGATAATTATATTGACAGAAGAAACAGATGTGACTTTTTTGGCAAATTGTGGGTTAGTTATTGGAACCAGAAATTATGATGAATTTGTAACACACTGTAATCCTGTTATAGCTGGAGACTTTCTTTCTGAACTTGGAGGAACTGATTGGGACCCTACCTGTCTTGTAGGTGAAATGGCAGATATAGATACTAACGGTATTTTTGAATGGCAGGTTTTAGTTCCTCAAGGTGATTGGGAATATAAAGTCACCTTGAATCATAACTGGGACCAGGATACACAGGGTTCTGCTGGTAATTTCTATTTCAATTCAAATGGTCAAGATTCAACACTCTTTACTTATGATATGAGCCAGAATATTACTTCTGCCGATACTGTTGGTGGCGGAGCGGGAATATCAGATAATGCGAATGTGATTTTTGAAGACTTGTTCTCTAATTATCCAAACCCTTTTCAACAAATAACAAGTATAAAATTTGATATTAAGAGCTCTGGAAAAGTAAGGATTGATGTTTATAATATTAAGGGGCAGTTGGTGAAAACTTTGATAAATAGAAAAGTAGAAGTTGGTCAGCACATTATTATATGGGATGGTACTAATGAGCAAGGTATATCTTTATCTTCTGGAATCTATCTATGTAAAATGAAAACAAAAGATTATACAACAGTGAGAAAAATTATATTATTAAAATAATGAATTCCAAAAATATCAAATTAAAAACTGCGTAGCAATGGAATATTTGTAGTAATGAAAAAACCTAATCAAATAAGCACCATCGGTGCGATATGTTTACCCCGTTGGTATTCATCCTACGAGGTAAATATGTCGCTCTTACAGAGCTTTTATTCTTATACAAATATTAAACAGGTGCTTACGCCCCTGCTATAAATATTCCATTGCTACGCAGTTTTTAATAAAATTTTTAATAATGAATGAGTCCACTCTAAAAACCATTAAAATGGTTAAAATGCATTATTTTCCTTGAACCCACAACTGAAGTTGTGGGCTACCCAACTTACTAACCACAGGCGAATTAAGTGATATAGAAGCCCACAGTTTCATCCCCGATTTAATTGGAGAGTGGGAAAAGAGAATAAAAACTGATTTTTAACCCCTTCAGGGGTTTTTATAGTGAACTCATGAATTAATTAGGATAGAAGATTAGTTTAGTTTAGTTTAGTTCCGTAGGAACGGAATATTTGTAGTAGTAGTAATGAAAAAACCTAATCAAATAAGCACCATCGGTGCGATATGTTTACCTTGAGTAAAATGATTAAAATTGTAATATCAAATTCTTATATTCAAGTCTGGTCCAAAAAATTTGAAAATCTTTATAAACAAGAATTTCTAACTAATCTTTTGGTCATACTTGATTTGATAACAGAAACTGATAACCAATATATAAAAACGCCCCCATGACAGGACTTGAGAGAAATTTCTTATAAAAATTAACAAAAAAATAAAAATTCCAACAAAGAACTGTTGGATAAAAAATTATGGAGGAA
>JAGGUR010000004.1 GCA_021158425.1 Candidatus Cloacimonadota bacterium
CTATATATTAATTAAAGAACAAACTACCTTGCGAATGGTTGAAAACCTTCGCAATGGTTTTATTAATTTGCTACTTCTGTCTCAAAAGATATACAAAAAATGGAGCACCAAAAAGTGCGGTTATCACCCCAACTGGAAGTTCTATTACCAAAATTGACCGAGCAATAGTATCGCAAAATACAAGAAATCCCGCTCCCAAAATCCCTGAAATAGGTAATAGGTAGCGATTGTCAGGACCTATCAGAATTCTGCAAATATGCGGAATGATAAGTCCAACAAAACCAATAATGCCAGTAAAAGATACAACCATCCCGACTAAAAGAGATGATAAAACAAACAGAATTCTGCGTGTTTTTTGAACATCTACCCCCAGACTATCAGCTGTGTAATCACCCAGAGATAAGATATTAATACGATTGGCAAAAAAGTTTAGAAGAATTACTCCGACAATAGAGATAACTCCCATTAGCCAAAGAATATGAATACTTTTTTTAGAAAATACATACCCTAAATTACCCATCAAAATAGAAAATATCTGGCCTAATTCTCTTTGGAATATACTCATTAAAAGTGCAATTATTGCCGAGAAGAACAGACTAATGATAATACCTGCCAGAATGAGTTGAGTTCGCTGAACTAATTTTTCCTTCTGTGCGAGCTTCCAGACTAAAATAGTTGTAAGCAATGCTCCCAAGAATCCAAAAATTGGCATCAAAAAAATCTTATTCAACACTATTGCAATTATACTTCCCAATGCTGCGCCAGAGGATATTCCCAGAAGATATGGCTCTGCAAGTGGATTATTCAGCATACCTTGAAGCACTCCACCACTTGTTGACAAAACTAACCCAGTAATAAGTCCTAAAACTATCCGTGGAATCCGAATTCTAAAGAGTATGTCTCTGCCAGTTTCTGATAATGAAAAAATATTAACCGAGGTACTACCAGTAAGCAATGCAAATAATACTATTGCAGCTAATATCAAAACTGAAGCTATAATTATAGTTCTATTTCTCATTAAAGTCCCGGAATATTTTTGATAAGATTTTTATTCCTTCTATTGAACGGGGACCTGCCCGAATTAGTAAATCAGAATCAATATCTTCCACAGTATAAATACGGTCATACTTAATTGCATTAACTTTTCCCCAACCCAAACGATTTTTTATTTCTGCCTTTGTACTGCCTGGATGGGTTATTATAATAATATCAGGATTCCTTTTTACAATACTTTCTGCAGATACACGGCAATAATCTCTTGGCAAAGTTGTGAAGATATTTTCACCACCGCTTTTTTCTATTAAATCTCCAATAAAGGAGTTTGAAGAAGCAGTCATAAGTGGTTTATTGTAGATTTCAACATAAACCTTTGGCTTTGTTTTAGGCAGGGGAATTGCGTTCAATTCTTTTCTAAAATTTTTAATGATTTCTGAAGCAGATTTCTCTTTGCCAATCAATCTGCCTATTTTTTCAAATATGAGTAGTAATTCATCTGCATTTTTAGGATAAAACTGATATACAGATAAGCAAAGTTTTTTTAGTTGACTTTTTACCACATCCTGTTCCAGCCCAGAGATAAAAATCATATCTGGGTGCAAAGCTACAATTTTTTCAATATTTGGATTGCTAAAACTTCCGACCTTTTCTTTAGATTTTAGTATTTCAGGATAATCGCATTCGTTCGTAACTGCTATAATATTTTCTTCTCCCTCAAGGGCACATACAATCTCTGCAATTTCAGGAGAGAGAATTATCAAACCTGGTTTTGCTAGAGTGGTCTCGGATTCTTTATTTGAGCAGTTTAAAAGAAGTATTATTGTAAGTAGCACAAATATAATTTTTTTCATCTTACCTACTATTTTTCACCGCAGAGTCGCAGAGGTTGCAGAGATAAATTTTGTATTAAAAATAAAGAAAGATTCGCCATGCTTAAAAAAACTATTATACAAACTTTGCGTCCTCTGCCTGCCCTTTGTAGTCTTGACGAAGTAGGGTGTCTCTGCGGTAAAATCAAATTTTATAAAAAAAGACCCAATCTCGGCTGAAATTGGGTCTGTGAAAAATTTATTTTGACCTCAACCCTTTCCACCGAAAGATTTTTGGAAAACATTTACAAGGCAGGTTTCCTGGCTCACCCCGTTAGATAGTCCGCCAAGTGGCGGATCTAACAGGGCTAACAGCTGATAAAAAGAAAAGCCTTCCCATTCCTGATAAATTAGGCTCAGTGACTTTTCCCAAGAAAATGCTGTTTACAGTGGCGGGGACCGCTCCAGATTCTCACTGGATTCCCTTTTTTATCCCGCTAAAGCGGGACTCACTTAAAAAGCACCTTGTAAATTCACTCTATTTTTTATTAAAAAATTTAATTGTTTTAAGTTTGTCAAGAGAAATATTTACAAACTCTACTCGGGTTTTAATCTACTTATTCATCATAGGATTTAGGTTTGCATGAGCAATCCATTTCCAGTCATTATCGATTTTTTTAAATACAGAAAGTCTCTGTGCAGGTGCAGTTGGCAAAACTTTTCCTTCTATCGTTTCAAGTGTGGATACAGTATAAGTAACAATTACTACATTCCTGTTTTGAGTTGTTTTGAAATTGTCAAGCGTATATTCACCAAGATTGAGATTCATAAGAAGTTTGATCTCTTCCTCGCCACCTCTTGCTCCATCTTCATGAATAGATTGAAAGCCATCAGCAATCCAGTTTTCAAGAACATCCCTATTATTCTTTTTGAAATCTGACCACAATTGACGAACGAGTTTCTCACCATCTACAAATGGAGTTTCATTGGTTTGAGAGCAACTCACTATACTGAGAATAAATAGCAAACTACATAATCCAAGCATTATTTTTTTCATTGTTTCTCCTATTTTGTTATATTTTCGTTTTTAAACCTTGTAAACTCACACTATATTTTTCCTTTAATTAAAAAATTCAAATTATGTGTCAAGTAAAAATTTAAATCATAAACTATATAATTTTATGAATTGGCAATAACACTATTTTTCCAATTCCATCATCAACAAAATTTACATCAGACTTCTTTAATTCCTGTAACATAAAATCTATCTGTTCCTCATCTGCGATTGCCAGTATGATATTTGCATATCCCTTTTCAGCACCAATTGTTTTGCGAAATCCTGCGAACAATGGCATACTAAAAGCCATCTTATGGCTTAGAGATTCTCCACTTAGAACAATTGTGTTTTCAATCCCAGCTTCTGCTAATGCCATCATAACATCGTCTAAATATTTTTCTTTATATAATTGTAAAATCATATACATAATTTATCTCCATATTTTGCCACAAAGACTCTAAGGCACAAAGTTTTTTAATTAATAAATATTTAATGTTTTGAATTTTTTTCTTAATAATATGTAATTAATCTCTGCATCCTTCGCGACTCTGCGGTGA
>JAGGUR010000075.1 GCA_021158425.1 Candidatus Cloacimonadota bacterium
AATAATTACCAACTTAATTCAAAAGTGAAATTTCAATTGAGTCCAAAAACTAAATTCACTATTGCTGTAAGAGGTGATAAAGAAATATATCTCCCATACTCTCAATATATGAAATATTCTTTACAATATTCTAACCATTATACTACAACTCATGACCAGGAAGCTTTTACATTTGATCATACAGTTTCACCTAAAATGTTTTATACAATTCGTGGTAGTAGATTCGCAACTGGTATTGAATTAAATTCTGGTGTAGATAGAGATTGGTATTTTTCAGATGAAAACTGGCATTTTAATCCCGAAAGTCCTTCAAGTAATAATTATGGTGTAGATATACCAGGTATTCTTGAAAATGGAATTGATGTTTCACTTAAATACCGCAATCAAATAGGTGATAAAACAAATGTTCCAGGATTTTCATCGCCTGGTGCCCATGCCGGTTCTTTTGTTGATGATGAAACTGTTACTTATACACTTAGAGGTGATTTAACTTATCAGATTGGTATTATTCATAGCGTTAAAACTGGTTTTGAAATTAAATATAATGAAATATGTAAAGATAGATTATATCAGCCATGGAATATTGATGATGTCAAGCGTTTACCAAATTATTTAAAGGGAAAAGAGGTTGATACCCTTGGAATGCATATACCAATAGATTCACTTGTTGATTATGGATATCTCGCTTATGGTACAGAAATTTATCATATTGATGACTTTGAAGATGGAATAAAATTTGCTGGAGGGTCTATTGACGGATATAAAGCTTATCCCTGGCAAGGTGCCTATTATCTCCAGGATAAAATGGAATGGAAAGGTATGATAGTTAATGCTGGAATAAGGTTTGACTCCTGGTATTTAGGTGATAAATATCAAGTAATTAGTGATACTACTGGAAAATATGTGGATGCTGAGTGGGATTCTGTTGCATATCTTAGGCAAGATAATGAAGGCAATTATTATATTGATAAAGAAAAGGTCGATAAATTTCAGCTAATGATAAGTCCGCGACTCGGTGTCTCCCATCCAATAACTGATAAAGATGTTTTGCATTTCGCATATAATTATCAAAGTCAATTACCTCCAATGCAATATGTTTTCACAAGTGCTACTCCTGAAGTGGGTTCAGTTGGCGCTAATGTTGGTAATCCAAATCTAAAGCCTGAAACTACCATTACCTATGAGGTTGGCATTGAACATCAAATGGGAGAAGATTATCTGTTTGATGTTACACTCTTCTATAAAAACATACATAACCTTGTGAGTCAACAAAGTGTTGATTATTCAATACTGCCCGAGGATATTGCTGAATCAGGAAAACAGCACTATCTATATATAACTAATGACTATGGAAGTGCTCGTGGTGCAGAATTTACATTAAGAAAAAGATTTAGTAACTTTTGGGGATTTAATATCGGCTATACTTATTCTTGGGCAACTGGTAAAAACTCGGATGTACATACGGCAAGAGACAACTTAAGAGAATTCCCGCTAAACTGGGATATACGACATATAGGTTCAGTTAACTTTGATTTCAGAATCCCAGAAGATGAAGAGTTTTATCTTTTAGGATTAAAAATGCCTGACAAATTCTATGCTAACTTATTATGGCAGATTAATTCTGGCGAACCGTATACCCCTGTCTCAGAAAATGATAAACCATTAGATACAAACTCAGAGAGATTGGATTGGACTCATACTGCAGATCTTAGACTCACTAAGGCATTCTATTTAATTGGAAAGTCTAAAGTGAAATTATTCTTTAATGTAAATAATTTATTTAACACAAAAAATATAAATTGGGTATATCCGAAAACTGGTAAAACTGACGATGATGGAAATATTATTAGGAATTTTGATACAAACGGTGATGGCAAATTAGATGAGGGCGATAACCTTACAGGCGCAGCTATCTATCAAGATTATCTTAAAAACCCAAGTAGATATTCTGAACCCAGAAAATATACATTAGGAATAAGTCTTGAATGGTAAAAAATAAGGAGGATTAAAAGTGAATAAGAAAATCAACATTCTAATCCTAATAATCTTTGTGGCAAGTATATTAATTTCCAGTAACATACTTGCACAAGAACAGGAAAAAGAAACTATTGAAGATACGACTTCCATTGCAACAGAAACAACAGAAGTAGAAGGAGTAAAGGGTATCGGCGGTTTTGAAGGGTTTGCACGAAGAATTGTGGGAAGTGGTTTGGTTGACCTATTTATCAAAGGTGGATTTGTTATGTGGCCTATCCTGCTCCTTGTTATCTGGGCATTGGCTACCTCTATATGGAAAATAATTGCTCTAAGATACGCTAAAATTTCGGTCCACGACTTCTTGAATAAACTTGCACCATTGATTAAAGAGAAGAAAATTGATGAGGCAACAGAGCTTTGCGCCAAAACCCGTGGTCCTGTAGCAAGTATTTTGCATGCAGGATTATTAAAAGCCGATAAAGGAATTGAAGAGGTAGAGAAGGCTATTGAAAATGCAGGTATTTTGGAAATGTCTTATCTTGAAAAGGGATTAATCGCATTAGCTACAACTATCAATCTTGCTCCGATGTTAGGCTTTTTGGGGACAGTTGTTGGTATGATTAAAGCATTCCAGGCCATTGAATCTGCAGGTGAAGTAGAACCAACTATTGTAGCTGGCGGTATTTCTGTTGCTTTGATTACTACCGCTGCTGGACTTGCTGTAGCAATCCCAATTCAACTGATTAACAATTTCTTTATCTCAGCTATTGATGGATTAATTATTGATATGCAAACAGGTTCGGAAAAATTTACAGAAGCATTACTTGAGGCAAAATAATTATTAACCTTATTGCCCATTAACTTTGTGTTAATTATAACAGGAATTAAGAAAGTAGGAAATTGATAACCATCTGCATATTCAATAATATATAAGGTTTAATAAAATGAATATAGTAAAACTAAAAAAAGTCAGACAAAAGGCTCGTATTCCAACCTCTTCAATGGCAGATGTAGCTTTTCTATTGTTGATTTTCTTTTTGGTTACTACCAAATTTGATGTAAAACAGGGCCTGGGATTGGTCTTACCTCCACACGCAGAAGCTGGTGGAAAGAAAGTAAAAATTAAGAAAAAAAATCTGACCAAAATTAAAGTAAATAAAAGAGGTGAAATAGCAGTTGATGAAAGACTGGTCTCGCCCAAGGAACTTAAAACAGTAGTTCAAAACAAAATTCGCGAAAATCCCAAGATGGTTTTTGTCCTTGAGGCTGATAGAAGATGTAAATACTATATGATGGTAAAAGCCCTTGACCAACTCCTTGGGGCAGGGGCACAAACAGTCTCACTGTCTACCAGATAGAAAAAAATATGACAACCACAGGATATACACAGGGCAGGCACAAGAAACAGACACACAAAAAATGTATATTTTTTATTCTTGTGATTCTTCTCGTGAAATTCTTGTGGTAATACTGAGGATATATGGCAAAAATTGAGAGAAAAACAAAAATTGCTACTGAAATCCCTAATGCGTCAATGTCTGATATTGCCTTTCTATTGCTGATATTCTTTATGGTTAGTACAACTTTTGTTAAAGAGAAAGGTTTGCGAGTAAATCTACCAAGAGCTGTAACATTCCAAAAGATTAACCGTAGAAATGCTGCTACAATCTATGTTAGTCAATCCGGTATTATATCTATAGATGACTTTGCTGTTGAGACTGGTCAAATAAAATATATAATGCAAAAAAAACTCGCTGAAAATCCTGGTATTATAACCTGCTTCCGTACTGATAAGGATGCAGACTATGGACTTATGGTAGATATAATGAATGAATTGAAAAAAGCCCAAGCATTACGGGTTTCGTTTGAAGTAAAAAAATTGTTTTAATCTAAATATAAAAATAAAGGTAATATAAAATGAAAGACAAATTAGAGCATAGTTTGTCAGATTGGAAAGATGAAGTAAATTCGTACTTTGAGAGGTCTCTAAGTTTAGCACTGCTTCTTTTATTATTCGCCTTTATTGTTTCCCCAAAAATTGAAGTGAAACCTTATGAACACAAAGTAAAAGAAATTCAGACTATTGAAATTCCTCCTGAAGTTAGACAGAAATTTAAACCTCCAGAAGAGGTTAAACCTATCATTCCTCTTACTATAGAAGAGTCTGATTTAGAGAGCGATGAAGAAATTGAAGAGATAGAAACAATTGGACCTACTACTCTTGATTTAACAAAACCACCTCCAGTTACAAGAATCGGGACAACACCTAAGTTCGTGATTTATGAAGAAGAACCTATACCAATTAAGAAAGTCTGGCCTGAATATTCAGATTTTGCTAGGCAAAGTGGTTTAGAAGGAACTGTTGTTGTCCAGGCTGAAGTATTTGAGGATGGAACTGTTGGTGCGGTAGAGATTGTAAAAAGTCTTCAATCTGGACCAGGAGGATTGGATGAACTCGCTATTGAAGCTGTTAAGCAATGGAAATTTATACCAGCGAAAAATCAGGGTAAACCTATAGCTATCTGGGTTACTTTTCCAATTAAATTTACATTTTAATAAGTTCTTAAAGGAAATCTTATTTTGTATGAAGATTATGAAAAAAAATTAGGAGGTAAGATGCGTAATAATAAAGGAAAATTGATACTGATATTCACTGCTGTGCTTCTATTAGGATTCAGTACATTCTTGTGTGCGAGATCTGTTATGGGTGGTTCTGGTGGTGATAAGAAACTTGATATTTTTCATTATCATAATGTTGGCAATATCTGGTTGAGGGTTAGCAATTATGGTTTCTTTGGCTCAGGTGATGATGTTGTGCCACAATATCCATCATTAGAATATCCTGGAGGTTCTGGTATTGATTATCTATACCAGGGCGCTTTATGGTTTGGAGCAAAAAAAGAAAGAAGAGATGCTCTGGGACAGAAACTATATTGGGGTGATGAAGACCATACAGAAGAGAATATTACTACAACCCCTACAGTCTTTGGGGTAGTTGTTGATACTTTATGCTCAGTAGGTTTTGATGGTGATGCAGATATGTATGAATTTTTGCCAGCATATAATGGATTAGAAGAGCAGGCTTTGGGTGCAATATACGATATGTATAACAAAGATGATGCTGTGCTGGAAAGTTCAATTCGGGAGCAGCAGGCTGGAGTTGACGACGATAATGATGGAAAAATTGACGAAGATATGCCTGGATTTACTTTTCCTTTTAGGTCTGCAGATGAACTTCCTGCTCCATTTTATGATTTTGGTGGACTCCAGCCCTACCAATTCCCTGAAAATGCACCTGATATTATTAAGAAAGAAGAGAATTTAAGAATTTGGTTTCCCCTTGGATTCTTGGACTTGGGTTATATGGACCCTGATAGCCTATACAATTTTGCTGTGCCCCAAGACGATGACAACGATGGTTTGATTGATGAAGATGGAGCGCCAATATCAGAACAAGATTTTATGGGTTATTATTATGATTACAGCCCGTTTGGAACAACTGGTGAACGAGTATGGGGCGGCTGGACTTTTGGTCAAGGCCATACGCCTCTTAATATCCGTGTCCGCCAATTAAGCTCTCAATGGAGTTATGAATATATTAAGAATCTTGTCTATGTTGAATTTGATATCACCAATATGAATGAAAAAGACACATTGTATGACTGTGCAATGGGTATATATATGGATAGCGATGTTGGACCTCAATCCTGGAGTGTTGAAAAAGCAAGAGATGATATAAGTAGTTATGTCAAAGGTTCAGGTTATGAATTTGCTTACACATACGATGCAGATGGAGATGGTGGACTAACTACAGGATATGTTGGCTCAAGAGTGTGTACTCCAGACCCGGAACAGTTAGAGTTTGCATGCTGGACATGGGAAGTAGGTGATGGCCCTTATGATGAATCTCCTTCTAGGGACCGCAACGAAAAATATTGGCTAATGACGCATAACACTGAGCCATTTAATGATAAATATACTTCTTTAAGAGACCACCCTGATACCCAACTAAATAAACCCTGTGATACTCGTTACCTTTTTGGCTTCTATGGAGATATGAAAGGATACACTGCACCAACAGATTCAAGCTGGAACCTTAAACCCAAAGAAACTATGAAAATTGTAATCGCAATTTTCCCTGGTGACGATGTCCCTGAGTTAAAAAGAACTGCTACATGGGCAAAAGATATTTATAGAACTCCCCAAACCTTGACCACAGTTGTCTTGCCCGATACCTTTAGACATTATGAAGCACCCGGTCCTCCGGATATACCCAAAATGACCCTTATGCAAGCTGAAAGTGGAGATTCTATATTTGTCTATTGGGAAAATAGTTCTGAATTCAGTACTGATAATATGACTGTCTCACAAGATTATATAGGTTATCAGAATGAATACCCTGAACTCCCTAGCTATAATCCAGATATCACCCCAGACTCAGCTTACTATAATCCTAATGCATATGTGGACCCAGCCACAGGACATAGATTGCAACATGACTTTCAAGGATATACATTATGGAGAGCATCAAACTGTGGAGAACAGGATGCATATATGGAGATTGAAAGGTGGGACAAAATTGAGACACCACAGGATTATCTTGACTATGACTGTTGTTTAAATATACAAATAGATACTACCCTTGTGAATGTGGACTTTGGAGGTTATTTAGGTATCAATAAAGGATTGCCACAACCTTATGTTGTCGGCTCAAATGACAATGAGGATATTATATATATATCAGAAAGCGGCGATACAGTTAGATGGACTGATTACTATAAGCTTAATTCTTTATATGAACTCGTTAAAATTGAAATTGGTGATACCGTATATGGAAGACCTCTTTATAATATACTTGATGTGGATGACCTTGATACCACATTCGTTAATTCTTGCACAGGAGCTCCTGAAGAAGCATTAAAGTTTATGAATCCGAATATTTACGATAATGATGAGATTTGCGAGAATATATATATAGATTTACATAAAATAAGATTGCATACACCAAAAGAAAGATATATTGGTAAGCTTATTCCACTTCCTCATCATGGCGGTCAAAGTGCATATAAGGCATTTATTCAAGATGGCGATACTTTAGCATTACATAACCTTTGGAAAGAACGATTATCTCGCAGATATTATAAGTATACTATTAAGCATCCAGAGAAGGGTGTTGAGAACTATATTGCAGTTACTGCCTTTGATAGAGGTATCCCGGACAGAAAGCTGGAATCACTTGAATCGGGAAAAGATGGAAATAGAATTACTGTTTTCCCAGGTCCTATGGCTGCATCAAATATGGATAATATCTATGTTGTACCAAATCCATATTTGGGACAAAGTAAATTTGATGGTAGGCGAGATAATGATGAAAAGGGAGATAAAAGTAAACGAATCTGGTTTGTGAATCTTCCCGAACATTGTACAATAAAAATATTTACACTTGCTGGCGATCTGGTTGATGTAATAGAACATAATGGTGAATATGTAGAAGATGTTATTAATCCAAGTAAAGCAACCCATACAGGTATTACCTCAAGTGGTATGCATTCCTGGGATATGCTATCTAAGAATAACCAAATTATTGCAAGTGGTGTTTATTTGTATTCTGTTAAAGACCACGACACAGGAAATGTAAAAGTTGATAAATTTGTCTTAATTAAATAAAAAAGGTAGGTTAAAATGTTTAAACAAAATACAAATTCTGTTCAATTGGGAAATAAAATTGTTCTTAGCATAATCATCTTGTTAATTATACCAACTATCCTTCTTGGAGATATTTTTGCCAAAGTTGGAACAGCTGGTTTACAATTTCTCAAATTAGGTGTAGATGCCCGAGGTATTGGTATGGGAGAAGCATATACTCCATATGTCAAAGGAGCTTCTGCATCCTATTGGAATCCTGCTGGATTGGCTTTTACTAATGGTACAGAACTATTTCTCAATCATACCAAATATGTTGCAGATATTAACTTTGAATATGCTACATTAGCATTTCCTACTTCACTGGGTGTTTTTGCTCTTAATGGCTCTGTTTTGTATATGGACTGGATGAAGGTTTATGAAGAAGATAACTTTGACTGGACCGGTGAATATTTTACCTGTAGCGATATGATGGCTGGGATCTCCTATGCTACAAGTTTAACTGATAAATTTGCTGCTGGTATTACCGGAAAATATCTAAGACAAAATCTTGACGAATATGATGTTAATGGCTGGAGTATTGACCTTGGCTCTTTGTATAATACGGGTTGGCGTGACCTTACAATTGGAATGAGCCTCAGAAACTTTGGTCCTAACTTAAAGTATGAACTTGATAATGATAAAGATGGAGTGTTCGATGAGGACCCATTTGACCTACTTGATAATGATGGCGATGGCTTAATTGATGAAGATGGCGAAGAATTATCCTTCCCAATTCCTATGAACTTCTCACTTGGTGCTGCAATGAATCTATATGAAACTAATATGCAGTCACTTAATTTTGTTGCTCAACTTGATAACTGTGTAGATAGATTGGAAACTTACAATTTAGGTGCTGAATATCGTGTGGGAACCTTCTTTGTGCGTTCTGGATATCAATTTAATTTAGACTGCCAAAAATTATCCTTTGGCTTAGGTTGGAAAATCCCTACTTCCCTGGCAATACTAGACCTTGACTTTGCATACACCCCTTTTGGTGATCTGGAAGAGAAGATGGATGATAGTTTTTTGACAGGACCTATAAGATTTTCCATTAAGATGAAGTTTTAATAAATAGGCAGACAATTCCACCCTAGTTTCCTAAAAGGACAACTAATGGATAATTGTCAACAAAAATGTAAACAAAAAAATTAAAGATTAAGGAGAAAAAATGAAAA
Source organism: Candidatus Cloacimonadota bacterium (assembly GCA_021158425.1). Taxonomy (GTDB): domain Bacteria; phylum Cloacimonadota; class Cloacimonadia; order JGIOTU-2; family JGIOTU-2; genus JAGMCF01. The sequence continues at coordinate 8,838 of JAGGUR010000075.1, forward strand.
AGATTATTGTATTAACAATAATAACCACATTTTGTTTTGCCGGTTTAGTATTGGCAGAATTGCAAAAGCCCGCTATAGACGACAACAAAACTTATGTTCCATTAGAAGTGCCCGAACATTTAAAAAATGCTACACCATCCTCTTACCGTGATAATGTAAATCCAGCTCCACCAGATTATGAATTTACGCGTGAACCGGTACAAGTTGGTGACATTAGTTACTATGACTATATGCCTGGAAGTTATTGTAGTCATCCACTTAGAAGACAAAAAGAAGGACTCACCGCAGCAATGACAGGGCTTCCATTCGGGCCTGGAATTTATTTGATTTATCATGGAAGACCTGGAACTGCTCCAGAAATTAATAGAAGAGTTTATTATGCGTATGTGGCACCTGATGGCACTATATCCAATGCAACTATAACTAGTACTGATAGATGGCAAGGATATCCCGGAATGGATATACATCCATATTCTGGAGATCCAATTGCAAGCTGGCATGAAATCATTGATGAGAATCCAGAAGGTACACAAACAAGTATAACTTATGATGACATTGAAATGCTTGGGGTACCAGGATTTTGGCAAATACCAACATATTTTCCTCAACCCGTGCCTGGCGTAGAAGAATATATATGGCCCTATATTGAAATTGGTCCCTCTCCTACTTACGATACAGATGGTACTCTAAGAGTTTATCAGGTTTCCCAACGAGATCCCGATGGTTTTCCAGAAGATGAATTATTCAGATATGTTGATGTGCCTGGAGAAGATTATGTCTATGGCGATCTTGCTGCAATAATGAACCTTGATAACTGGTCAGAACCGCAAAAACTTTTTGATATCGTATTGCCTTCATGGCCATCAAGTGCATATATCCGTCCATATCCATCTTTCGCAGTGGATTGGAATACTCCAGGTCATATTGCCTTTATCGGCTATGCTGGATTTTATGCTATTGATACCTTAACAACCGAACCCATTGACCCGGGATTTTATGTATGGGAATCCTTTGACGGCGGCGAAACATGGGATTATGCTAACTTCCATTCCTGTCCAATTATAGTTGACCCGGGTGATAATTTGAATCGCTATGTGCTTTACGAAGTAGAAAATATTCCTGGCTTTGCACCTGAAGCCGGAGCTGACCCTTATGACCACTTAGATATTTGGGGTGGATGGCCTGGTTCTATGCATTTAACACACCGTTCTGCTTTATATGACCGCTATGGTAATTTGCATGCACCTATTCAGTTATGGATTGGACATGTAGATGCAGTAGCCGGTAGTGCTTCTTATTGGCCTGCTTATCTCTTCCATTTTGAAGCAGAAATTGTTTACAATGCTGATGGAACATGGGAACTAAATCATGTTCCAAAAATGCCAGGAACAGACCCATCGTCAGGATATAGTGTTCCATGGACATGGACAGCAACAGATACATTAGTTTATCCATGGCTAACTATGGCATATACTGATGTTGAGAACTTAGGTTTTCACGAGAATATTCAACATCAGGCAATGTGCCCTGAAAACAATTGGATGGTTCAAATCTGGGCAGACGGAACTGAACTGTTAAAGGCTGAGAATCCTACCATAACCTATCCAACTCCAACTGATATGAATTATCTTAATCATCCTATAATTTCTATCTCTGCAAAAGGCGGTCACCTAATCGGTGATGGACAGACCTGGAGTGACCCAATACGGCTTTCTGATGTTTATGACCCACATTTTACGGGACAAACTACTGTATATCCCTATGTCGCACCTTATATTAAAAAAATAGATGATGAATGGGGTGAGATATATATCTATTACTTTAATGATAATGATTATGGTAGTTCAATTCAGAATATAGGACCACAAACAGGTGGATACATTATGTATACATCTATTAAGATTCATTTCGGTATTTCTTCCATTGATGAGCCTGGAAATATAGAGAGTACTGCTCTTATATTATCTAATTATCCAAATCCGTTTACCAATTCTACCAGAATCGCATTTTCTGCTGCAAAGAGTATTAAAAATGCTATTATAAAGATTTACAATACTAAAGGACAACTCGTAAGAACTCTTGAACCTATTGCTGACTCATCCCCTTCTACAGGTTATGCAATCTGGGATGGAAAAGACAATAATAATCATAATGTTGCAAATGGCATTTACTTATACAAATTAGAAACTAACAATGGTACTATTGCAAAGAAAATGCTCCTCGTAAGATAAATTAATTAAGTTTAATTTAAAAGCCTGTCCGCTGGTAAGTGGACAGGCTTTTTTTATGTTCAAGATAAATTCCATTATTATTTTAGATTATTTCCCAGGATGTATAGATATTGCAAAAGAATGGAAGAAATGGTATTTTAAAATGACGCCAAAAATATTATATCTAATTAGTGCTTATAAGTAAAGTCCCCCAATTTAGAGCATGTGTAAAAATACTTCTTTGTCATTCTGAATCCCGATTTATCGGGATTCAGAATGACATCCTTTCACCTTTTTATCGTTTTACACAGCCTATTTAATTGGGGGTTGTAGAACGACCTTCCAAGGTCGTTAATGTAAATAGGCCCGTCATAATCCGCCAGACCCGATTCTATCCCCGATGTATCGGGGTCTCGGAGCTGGCGGAGATTCTCCTCTGGAGGGCAGATCCTTTGGAAAATATGCATTAAGAAAACGAGTTCACTCCCTGCCCGCTGCCCCAGATGAAATCAGGATGGAAGGCGGGAAGAACGGGCTAAGAACCCCGTTCTACATTTAAGGATATACACTAATTACATTTGAAAGAAAGAAACAATCCAGTAAAAAAATAGGCGAAATCTTAAAATTTTCAAGATTTCGCCCTAAAGTTTATATTTAGATTATATTATGGATTATAAGTTATTCCTACTTCATCAAATACTTTATGAATGAATGCTTTTGCATCATCTAATTCAATATAATATAGTGGAAATCCTAATATGTATGTTTTACCAGTAACTCCAGGTTCTTTAGTGTATTTGCTACCGACACATGTTCCATCATAAGTTTCTGGATTCGGGAATAATGGGCCAGGAATACAAGTAAAGATTGGGTCTGCTTCAACTATATCTAAAACGGTTATCTTACCCATAGCTCTTAAGGGCTGTAAATGAGTATTACATTCAGGAAAATAGTAATCAAGTGCTATATGATATATTTTAAGATTTAAGTGAAGAGTATCAATATCTGAAAAATCTTTAGTACCATTTGCACCACCAAACATTGAATTATCAGTTGCCGGGAAAGCATCCCAACTTTCATATAGACTTTCATTGTTGAGCACAGATGCACTATCAGATAATCCAGCATAATCTTGTAAGAAATTAGTTTTGGTATAATCCGGGTCCCAAACTTTAGCACAGCCAGTAAATAATAGATTACCTCCACTATTGAGATAAAATCTTAGTATATCATAATGGTTTACTAAATGGACGGCTCCCAAAGTAGAAGGGAAAAGTTCTTTAGGATTATTAGCGTGCCAAATAATAAGTTTGTAACCTTGAATATCTGAGGGAGCAAAATATGGAACTACAATTGGCTTATCATTTCTAATGTCCTGATTAAGGATTTTTGTATCTGTAAAGGGTGATTCTTGTAAATCAAAGATACTGTCATTGGGGCAATCTTCCAAAAGATGGTTATAGAAAATATCCACAGAATCCTCAACAGCATATATGTTGGTTCCTTTTGTGTCATCTACAAGAAGGACTCCACTTTTAGCATCTGCTCCTTTTCGTTCATAAAGTACAAATGCAAGAGATTCAGGGGTTGTATCAACAGCACCTTGATAATCAACTGCTCTAACTCTGAAAGTATGTTGTCCGGGAGCGATGTTAAACAATTTACATTTCTGATCTTCGTAGATTGGGATTCTCATCCAATCACCTAATGAATCACTGATTATGTGAGTAGAGATAGATGGTAAACCATCTGTGCCACCATCTAATTGAATATCCATATAAGCTATATCACAGAAATATTTTTCATATATACTTAAACTTTTATCATAATTATAGGTATTGCCTGCAAAACTTGTTGTCTTCTTATCTTCAACATATTGATATTCGCCAAGATAATGCCACTTCATATTTATTTCAATATCGTCAGACCAGATAGCAGAGATATTACCATTCGTATCCATATAGAATCTATCTGCATAATGCAGTTCGTCTGCTGTGACAAATTTACTTGGAATCATCTCTTCTGTAGTTGACATATAGGGCAGATAACTATATTCGCCAAGAACATAAATATGTGGAGTAATATTTAAGCGACTATCACCGAATATGAGGTTATAATATGATGATGGCCATGATTCCCACGAACTCATAAAAGGACAGGTTTCAGGTTTGAAATGACCCCTCACAAAGAAAGTCATTTTTGCATAATTAGGGTCTTCAATTCCAGCTTTATCAACTGTTTTTGCCTGTATTTGTGTTACTTCATTCAAATCATTCACTTTTAATGTTGGTTTCAAAGATTTATGTGGGTCATCTTCAGGATAATTTTTCATAAGTAATACTTGCGATTTATTATCCTTTTTACTAGGGTCATCTGGAAAATCTTTAGTTGAATACCAAATTGTGCTATCTAAAACAACCGCCTCATTCCACTCAACAGTCATAGAATCTGCTGCATTTGTTTTTTCGTAATATACAAGACGATATTTAAAGTATGCAGGTTCATCTCCGTATGGGTCAGCATCTTTAAGTGCTTTAAAATTGAACAAAATTGCTGTACCAACACGGCAAGAGTCAATTACGCCTTGTGAAGTTCCTACACTGGTTTCTGGAACATCTGACCAGGTAACAAAGTATTTTACGGCAGTTTTAGAAACCTCACCACTGTTATCTTTACACTTAACTTCAAATTTTCCAAAGTTCTTTCTGAAATCTGTTGTATCAGTAGAAGGGAAAAAAACGGTTGCTCCTGGATATCGTTTGTTGGGAGCTGTCCAAATATCCATAGTGCTATCGGGTTGCAGATGTAAAACCCATCCTGTCACAGGGTCAGTTTGCACACCATAAGCTCTGTCATAAACCCAGTCATTTGATAGAGAATCCCAGGTACCAATACGATATGCATAACTTACAACATTGCCATCTACATCCCATGCATTCCAGTGAATAACTTGGTAAAAAAGCGAATCATATATCGCAAGATTAATTGAATCACCTATTGTTTCAAACATTATAGAATCAGCTTGAGCTTGTGTAATTACACCAGCATTAAGGCTGTCAACTAAATCTGCAAACAATCCAACACCCCTGTATTCAGTAATTTCAATATATGGTGCTGTATTCGGATTTAATGTGCCTTTTCGTCCACAGCTAATAATTGTAATTAAACTTGCGATAATGAAAATACCTATAATCACAACATATTTATTCTTTAACATTTCTACCTCCCATAATTGAGCAACATTTTTGTTTACAATTTTAATAAGTCAATAAAAAAATTATTTTTTTAAATTTTTTTAATTCTTACTATCTTACTTTTGAACTAATTACCTTTTATTCTTGTTCCCAA
>JAGGUR010000117.1 GCA_021158425.1 Candidatus Cloacimonadota bacterium
AATTGCAATTTGTTTTTTATACCTTTCTTCTGTAAGACTGGGTCAGAGTCTTGGATACAACGAAATTATTTCACCATTCCTAGCTGCCTGGTTCGCAAATATAGGTTTTGGTGTGATTGGTGTTGTGAGTCTCTTACGGGCTGGGAGATAATAACTATTAAGAGATTAATAAATGTCCTTTTTAATCCCAGGTGATATAAAATTGTTTTACTTTATAAACTATTATTACATTATTATAATCATTTGTTTAAAAAAATAAATTACAATTCTTGGTATAAATACATCAAAAAATTTGAAATTGCTTAAGAGAGAAATAGTTTCTATAGATCTGCCTTGGGTAGAAAAATTATTAAAAAAGTCAGTTCTATTTCCTAATTACAAATCGGCAAATCACCCTTTCTATTAATTTTCATTATAATATTTCATTCTTCAATTTGCTTTTACTATGGCAATTAGGCATATTAAAACCTGAAAATTAGATAACTTTTTTCCCAAAAAATAAAATTTTTCTTGACAAGCAAAAAATCTAAAAATATTTTTGCACCTAAAGTGGCAAAAATTTTATAAGGAAAGAAAAAGTTATGAATACAAACAACTATATTAAGAAATTGAAAAAGATAGGGCTACTAGAATCTGAAGCGAAGGTTTATTTTTATCTTTTAAAAAAGAAAAATTTCACAGCAGCGGAAATTGCAAAATTATCCCATGTATCCAGATCTAAAATATATGAAGTACTGGCAAAATTAGTACAAAAAGGGTTATGCACCGAAACTTTGGGAAAAGTAAAAAAGTATAGTCCAGTGAGCCCAGAGGTTGTTTTTGCTAATTTATATAACGAATTTGAAGAGAAGAAAAAAATTGTTTCTGATTTATCGAAATCTCTTTTGCCTTTATACCTTTCTGAAAAAGAAAATACTGACCCTCTGGATTATATCCAAATTATTAGAGAGAAAAATGCAATTGCTGAAAAATATAACTCTCTACAAAGAAAAGCAGAAAATCAAATTCTATGCTTTTCAAAAGATCCCTATGTTGTATCTGTTGAAAAAAATATTGAGGGATTAAATGCCCTGAAAAGAGGGATCACAACTAAAACAATTTATGAGGTCAAAGAGTCAATCCAAGAAGGAATTATAAAGGGAATTGAGTCTTTTATTAAGGCAGGTGAAGAAGTCAAATTTTATCAAGATCTACCCATTAAAATGGCTGTTTTCGATAACACAGTTGTATTATTAGCTTTAGTAGATAGAATTCAATTTAAGGAAAGTTTTACCACAATGATTGTCCATCACCCAGATATTGTCGAATCTTTTATAAGGATGTTTGAAGATCATTGGCAAAAGGCAATGAATTATAAAGAATTTATGATTAAAGAGAAATTGTAATAAAAAGTGCATCTGATTTTGTTTTTAGATGCACATTTTTTATTGAAAAAATAAAGGAAAAGGGCTGTTAGCATATAACTTTGCAGGTTAACTAACAGCCCAGAAGATGACACAGTGAAGAGAATAACCAAGAGATGGCTTATCCCTACTTATGCCTTTGTTATTATTGGAAAAACCTTTCATTATGTCAACAAAAAGATACATAAAAAATTAACTTATATGATAGGTGTAGGGAATTTGAAATGTCAATGTCTAAAATAGGTAAAGTGCTTCTGTATTTAATCCCGATTTATTCGCCTATTAAGTAGAAACCGGGAGAAGTGCTCATTATTATGTTAATCACAAAAAAAAGAAAATATTTCGCACTAAAATTGCGGAATAAAACCCCAGTGAAATAATCCGCCAGCTGGCGGACACGGGGTAAAGGAGAAAAGATGAAAAAGACTATGTTAACAATAGTTCTGGGCCTATTTATCGTATCTGGAGTTGTGGCTCAGGAACCCGGCGATACACTCTGGACAAGGATATATGGCGGGACAGATTATGATATAGGTAATTCAGTTCAAGAGACTACGGATGGCGGCTATATTACTGTAGGTTACACACGTTCTTTTGGTGCAGGTAATTCAGATGTATGGCTCATCAAGACCAATGTTCAGGGTGATACATTGTGGACAAAAACCTATGGCGGGACAGATCAAGATTATGGCAATTCAGTTCAACAGACCACGGATGGCGGCTACATTATTGCAGGAACCACATATTCTTTTGGTGCAGGAGCGGCAGATGTTTATCTTATCAAGACCAATGCTCAAGGTGATATATTGTGGACAAACACCTTTGGGGAGGCATCTTGGGATGAGGGATGGTCAGTTCAAGAAACCACGGATGGTGGTTATATTATTGCAGGACTAACAAATCTTGAATATTCTAGTGCTGTTTATCTTATCAAAACCAATGCTCAGGGTAATGCATTGTGGACAAAAATCTATGGCGGGACCGGACCAGGTTCAGGTTGTGAGTGGGGTCGGTCAGTTCAACAGACCACGGATGGTGGATACATCATTACAGGATTCACAGAGTCTCTTGGTGCAGGAGCGGCAGATGTTTATCTTATCAAAACCAATTCTCAGGGTGATATATTGTGGACAACGACCTATGGCGGGACAAATGATGAGTCTGGTTATTCAGTTCAAGAAACCACGGATGGTGGTTATATTATTGCAGGACGAACAAGATCTTTTGGCACAGGCAATTATGATGTTTATCTGATTAGGACTGATGCAAATGGAGGTACGCTTTGGACCAGAACCTTTGGCGGAACAGATAATGATGAGGGCCTGTCAGTTCAAGAGACTACGGATGGTGGTTATATTTTAACAGGATATACAGGTTCTTTTGGTGCAGGTTCGAGTGATTTCTGGCTTATCAAGACCAATGTTCAGGGTGATACACTATGGACAAGGACCTATGGCGGGCCAAATGATGATAGAAGCCTTTCAGTTCAACAGACCACAGATGGCAGCTATATTGTCGTAGGATACACATGTTCTTTTGGTGCAGGATTGAGTGATGTCTGGCTTCTAAGAATTTCTGGTGAAGGCACACAACTCAACCCACCGCAGAATCTATTTGTAACAGAAGATGGATATGCAACTTGGGATCCTCCAGCAGGTGGCGGACCACAAACAATCCAAGTAGATCCTCAGTCAGTTCCTTATTGGACAGGAACTACCAATGGTGAAACCTTTACTGACGACAGTGAAGTGAGAGCCTGGGATACAGAAGATGGCTGGATGATGTTCGATGTATCCGGCATTCCTGATGGTTCTACCATAACCAATATCGAATTCAACGGTTATGTAAACGATAATAACTATCCATACTGGGAGATAAACGGAGTTTATATTGATCCGCTCACAGCAACTCCTTGGGAGCTCTTTGTTGCAATTATAAATAGTGCCAATCAATATAACTATTTCCCAGAACCTTCAACTATCCCAATAGGTTGGAAAATTGCTAACTTGGGAGGAACATCAAATACAGACCTGGCAGCCGCTTTGGCTAATGACTGGTTCTGTCTGGGTATCAATTCAGTGGATAACTATATATCTTTCTATATTGTATTCGATGGCTGGAATGAGGCTAATCCACCATTCTTAATGGTAGATTATGAAACAGATGATGGAATAATAGCTAAAACCAGAGTTGACCTAAAATTGAAAGCTTCAGAAAATCGTGATCTTTTCGGCTACAATTTATATCTTGATGGCGGTTTTGTTGAATATACAACAGACCTGTTCTATCAATATACAGGTTTAACAAATGGTCAAACTTATTTAGCCGGTGTTTCTGCACTTTATGACGAAGGTGAGTCTGATATCGTAGAATTTGAATTCACATATACCGGAGTAGGAACAGATGAAGATGACAATATTATATTTATTACTGAACTAAGCGGTAACTACCCGAACCCGTTCAATTCTGAAACAAGCATATACTTTTCATTAAAAGATGCCGGAAAAGTAACACTTGAAGTATATAACATCAAAGGACAGAAAGTAAAAACATTGGTAGATTCGAATCAACCAGCAGGAAGATTTAGTATTAATTGGGACGGCATCGATGGAACAGGGAAAAAGGTTACCGATGGTATTTACCTCTATCAGCTTAAAACCAAAAATTTTGTGCAAACGCGTAAAATGTTACT
>JAGGUR010000053.1 GCA_021158425.1 Candidatus Cloacimonadota bacterium
AAGAAATGAACGACTTCAAAAAAGTTATGATTATGTTTTCTGATTCTGATTCCCTGATAATTCATTTTGAATATGAGGATAAGTATAATAATGCGGTTGAGTTCAACTTCAGTAATCAGATTATCAATCAGCCCATTCCAGACACTCTATTTAGTTTTCAGGTTCCGGACAGCGTGAATATAATTGACCAGAGGAACAACAAAGAATAGGGTATAAGGATATATGGGAATAAGGGAATATGGATAATAAAATTATAGAAAAGATAAGAGTTGGTGAATCTGACACCGTTGAATTCAAAAAGTCTACAGCCGAATTGAAAAATGCTCTTGAAGATTTATGCGCATTTGCCAATCATAAAGGAGGAACACTAATTTTTGGTGTTAATCCTAAAGGCAATGTTGTGGGACAAGATATATCAAACTCTACTATTGAAAAGGTAACTACCCAAATCCTGAACCTTATTTCTCCTAAAATTTATCCTCTTATTGTTAAAGTAGAAATAGAAGGTAAAACATGTTTGGTAATTGAATTAGAAAACAATTTTGAAAAACCGTATTTTTATAAAGGGAAAGCATATAAAAGAGTAGGAACTTCAAATTCTTTTCTTTCTCCTTATGAAATTGAGAAATATATCTATGAACGAGATAATGAAAGATACCGCTGGGAGCGAGGAAAGGTTGGAAAAGATTGGAGTCTAATTTCAGAGGAGAAGGTTAAAAAATTTCTCCACAAAGTAAATTTAAAAAGAAACTTGAGCCTTGACGAGAACGAGGATATTTCAATCATTCTTGAAAAGCTTGATTTGCTTAATAATAATGAGATTACGAAAGCAGGAATTTTAGCATTTGGTATATCTCCTCAGAAATTTGTAGATATTGCAATTAGCAAGTGTGCACGGTTTAAAGGATTAACCAAATCCGCCCAGATTGTTGATTTAAAAGTCTTTAAAGGCACTCTCTTTGAGCAGGTTAATGCAGTTGAAAATTTCATAAAAAATCATATTAGACTCCAAACAGAATTAACAGGAGATTCCTGGGAGAGAAAAGAGCAGTGGGAATATCCTATAATTGCCTTACGAGAAGCAGTTATAAATGCTCTTATTCACAGAGACTACAGAGACCTCTCTGAAACAGATATTGCTATCTTTGATGACCGTATTGAAATCTGGAGTGCAAGCAAATTGCCTGAAAAAATAACAGTTTCAGATTTATTAAAACCACACCGTTCAGTATTGAGAAATCCCACGATTGCAAATCTGTTCTTTCTTGCTGGTGAAATTGAGAAGTTTGGCACAGGTATTAAAAAGATGGTAGATGCCTGCAACGAATTTAAATTGCCAATTCCAGAGTTTGATAACAGCTCTAATGCATTCTTCGTAACGTTTAGGAAAGCTGAATTACCAGAAGAAGTTATGAAAAATTTAAGTCTAACTGAAAGACAGAAAAAAATATTGGAATATGTATTAGTACATAGGAAGATAACAAACAGAGAGTATAGAAAACTATTTCCCAGTATTTCTGGGGAAACTGCCAGATTATGTCTGAATAATATAGTAAAAAAGGGTATTCTTGAGAAAGTAGGGACAACAAAAGGTGCTTACTACATATTATCTCCAAAATTATTTCCAAATTATTCCCAAATCTCCAAAGATATACAAAGTAAACCTATTAAATAAGAGATATTATCGTTTAAGGCGGAAATGAATGCCGAAGTTTTGCTGAAATTCAGTATACTCACAACAAAAAATATCTACTGTGAATATTTCCAAAATTATCTCTAAATATTTAAATGAAACATTGTGCTTTTATTATTTTTTGTGTTCTTTCGTGGAATTTCGTGGCTAATTAATTCTTAGGAGCAAACTATGATAGCACTAATAATGGCTGGTGGAGTTGGAACCCGATTCTGGCCACTAAGCACTAAAAGCAAACCAAAACAATTTTTAAATATTCTTGGCAATCGCTCTATGATTCAACAAACCGTAGATAGAATCTTGCCTTTGATAGAATATAAAGATATTTATATTGTTACGAATTGTGAGCAAGTGAAATTAGTCAAAGAACATCTGCCACAAATTCCAGAAAAAAATATTATTGCAGAACCTCTTGGAAGAAACACTGCTGCTTGCATCGGACTTTCTGCTGTTATCTTGAGAGAAAAATACAAAATTGATGAAACAATGCTTGTCCTTCCTGCAGACCATTATATTGGTAAACCAGAAAAATTCCTTGAGATAGTTGGTTTTGCCTCTGAATTTGCTAAAAAAAGTAAGAATTTAATAACCTTTGGAATTAAACCTACTTTTCCTGCAACTGGTTATGGCTATATTGAATCCGGGGAAAAAATTTCTGACCAAAAATTTCCTATATTTCAAGTAAAAAGATTTAAGGAAAAACCAGACTTGGAAACTGCAAAAAAATTCATCTCTAATGGAAACTTCTCCTGGAATAGTGGTATGTTTCTCTGGCGAATTGATACAATACTAAATGCTATAGAACAATATATGCCAGATTTATATCATCAACTGATAAAAATCAAAACTGTATGGGGTCAAAATAAAACAGACGAAATTAAAAAAATTTACCAGAATTTGCAAAGCATCCCAATTGATATTGGTGTTATGGAAAAAGCAGACAATTCAGCTGTTTTGCCTGTGGATATTGATTGGAACGACATTGGTAGTTGGCAAGCTGTTTATGATATGATGCCCAAAGACAAAAAGGGAAATTATTTTTCAGGGAATATTATAAATTTGAATTCTAAAGATAGTTATGTATTATGTGAAAATGAGAAAAAAGTTATCGGGCTTGCTGGGGTTGAGAATTTGATTGTTGTAGATACAAAAGATGCACTTTTAATATGCAAAAAAGAAAATGCACAAGATGTGAAAAAGATTGTAGAGCTTTTGAAGTAATCTCACCGCCTACCTTTGTGAAAACTTCGGTAAGGCAGGCAGAGACGCAAAGAAACACCCTGAGACAGTCATATTTCCTTACAGGGCAGGCAGAGATAAATTCTATATTACAAATACAAAAACCCAATTTCCTTTTACTTATAAAAATTAATATAGAGAACTTTGTGTTCTCCGCGACTCTGCAGTGAAAAATGAGGATGGCTAAATGAAAAAAGATGAGAAAGTTTTTAGAGTTCCGCCATTTATAAGAACGATTACAATAATCTTTGCTCTTTTAGCATTGGTTTGGGCAATTTACTATATCACGAATGGAATAAGCCAGACGGATAAATGGTTTAAAAAACTATCTCCCTTTATCGTTCTGTTTCTGGTTGTTAGTGTATTACATAAAAATCTTTTTACAGTTAACTCTATTCATATTGAGGATAATTTTCTCCAATTTAGGTTTATTTTGAAACGAGCAATCAGAATAGATTGGACAGCCATTAAGAAATTAGAATTTGGTGTTAAAAGGCGTAATGCAATTTGTCTTACTTATGAAGAGAATGGCGTTGATAAACAGATTATCATTCCGCGTGGGATTCAGGAAATTATTTCAGCTTTGAATCTTATTGCTAAAAGAGCACAAAACTTGGAGTTAGATGATTTTATGAAAACGGTGATTAAGAATGAAACTTGAAAATAGAAACTTGAAATTATGAAAGTTCGGGAAGAAATAAGGATAACAAAAAAATAAAAATATTCTCTGTGTCTCCGTGTCTTTGTGGCTAAAAAACAATGAAAAAAGTTTTGATTATCACATATTATTGGCCTCCTGCTGGCGGACCTGGAGTTCAAAGAGTTCTAAAATTTGCCCAATACTTACCTGAATTCGGTTGGCAACCGATTATCCTTACCATAAAAAAAGGAGAATATCCAGCGATTGACGAAACGCTAATTGATGATATTCCAGAATGCTGTAAGGTATTCAAAACTAATTCTATAGAGCCAAATTTTTTTTATAAGAAATTTACTGGAATGAAGCCAGATGAAAAAATTCCAGTAGCTGTTTTGGCAGAGAAAACTAAGAATTGGAAGAAAAAATCAGCAAATTGGATTCGTTTAAATCTATTTATTCCAGATGCCAAAATTGGCTGGATACCTTTTGCAGTAAAATATGGCAAAAAAATTATCAAAAAAGAAAAGCCAGATAT
>JAGGUR010000003.1 GCA_021158425.1 Candidatus Cloacimonadota bacterium
AAATATCTCCCTATTCTCGCATATCTAACCTTTTTGATTCTCCATGCAATAAAACCAATAAGAACTACTAGTACAGGTGGCAATAAGACTGCTATCCATTTAACTGTACTCTTCGCTCCTTCAGAAATTTCTTTTAATTCACGAGTTATAATATTTTTTGAGCGAATTTCTATAAGCCCTGACTCTTGCGCCATCCAGTCTATTGAATTGGTAAAGAACAATGCATTGGTTTTATTCAAATAATCATCTCTGATAAAATCCGCATCTCCAACCACTAAAATTCTGCTATCCAAACCTTTTTCTAAATACAATGAGGTATCTAAGGTATCAGGAAGTTGTTTGTCTCTAAACCAACTTTTAAACTGTCCTAAAAGTAATGAAGCTAAAGGAATATCTTGCTTGTTATACTGTGATTGAGGGATTGGTGGCTGTATTGCAATGTTTAATCTACCTTTCTGAATTCCTGCACGATTAGATGATTTTGCAAGAGAAATCACTTCAATACTATCTTTTTCTGCAAAAGATGTATTTATTGAACTTGCAAAAATAAGTGTTATCGCATTCAAATCTTTTACTATCATATTATCTTTATTGAAATTTCCAACATTAATAAGGAATGGATATCGCATAAAACTTATTTGGTAACCTCTTCCAAACTGCTGTCTAACCTGAATATTTGCAGCTCTTGAATCAAAAACAAGATTTCTCTCAACATTAAACCCATAATTTTTGAACCATTCGTTCATATCGTTATCATAAAATTCTGCTTTTGAAGTATTTGGGTCAGCATTAACATTGTCAATAAGAAAAATTACATGCTTACCTTGCATAATGAACTGGTCAATAAGATATTTTTCACCATCAGAAATAACCTCTTTCGGACCGGGAACCACTAATACAGAAAGTTCATCCAACGCATGTTCGTCCTCCTGTAAATTAATTGCTTTAAGCTGATAATTCTCTTGAAGTTGTTTTTGAATATTTTTTAATTCATTCTCGAAAGACAGCTCACCATGTCCCTGTAAAAATCCAATGATTGGTAATTCTTTATGTATTAGTTTATTTATTTTTGAAGAAATTTCGTATTCAAGATTTTCAGTGTTTTGCACAACCGGGATAACCTCTGTTCTGTCTTCATAAAGCAAAACTAAACCCATTACAACTCTTTTAACAACCATTTCATCTTTTTCAAGGGCATTTACTTGAACCTCTGGAATGCCAAAACTTCTTGCATCCTGGACAAATTTTGTTTTGTCACCAGAGGAAACAAACTCAAATTGGAAGTAGCGATTAGCAAATGCTTTGAACTCTTCTAATTTATCTCTAACATCTCGTGCAAGTGTATTATATGGATAAGGAATATTGTTAGTAAAAAAGGCTTTTATCGTAAATTTGTCATCAAGATTTCTAACTAAATTTTTACTATAATCAGAAATTGAATATCTCTTATCTCTTGTAATATCCACACGAGTAAAAATATGCACAGCGATCAAGTTCAAAACAATTACTATTGCTATAATTAATATAATTCTCCCGGATTTGCTCTGTGTAATATTTTTAACGCGATTTTTATTAATATTTGCCATATACAGTCTCCATTAAAGATACTTTCTTTTATAAAGTGAATTACACGCAAAAAACAAAAATATGAAAATTACAGACAGATAGTAAATGATGTCACGTGAATCAATCACACCTTTTGCAATATTCTGAAAATGAAAATCTATACTAATATATTGTAAAATAGACCCTAACCAAATCGGAATAAAATATAAAAATTTATCTAAAAGAAAGAGCACAATTATTATGAAGAATGAAATTATAAAAGCAACTATTTGATTTGCAGAAATAGTACTACTAAAAATTCCTATAGCAGAATAAGCCGCACCCATAAGTATAAGTCCAATATACCCAGCCAAAATAATCCCTCCATCAGGGGCTCCAAGAAAAGCAAGAATAATAACATAAACTAATGTAGACAAAATTGCTGCACATAACAATATTATTGATGCAAAGAATTTACCAAGTATAATTTGAGTTTCTGTTACAGGAGTGGTGCAAAGAAGTTCAATTGTCCCGGAGCGTTTCTCTTCTGCGATGGTTTTCATAGTAACTGCTGGAATAAAAAATATAAATATCAAAGGCACCACTGAAAAGATATTTCTCATTGTAGCTTCATTTACCAGAAAAAGATTTGTTCCAAAAAACCAACCTGTAATCACCAGAAACAAAGCAATCAATATATATGCAACAGGTGAGTAAAAATATGCTCTTATCTCTTTTTTGCAAATTGCTGATATATTACTCATTTGTTTCCTCCTCTCCCTTTTCTGTAAGCTGTCTAAAAACATCTTCTAAACTGCGCTGTTCTGCTCTCATCTCAAATAATGTCCAATCCTTAGATTTTATGAAATTATACAAATCTGGTCGTATGTCTATGTCCTTTGAGAAATTTACATAAAATTTGTATAAACCGTCCTCTTTGCTATAAAGTTGCACACTATCAATATCCGGTAAAGAATCAAATTCTTCAATGAGCATCTTCGTATCTGCTTGAATTTCAAAATACACTCTATTCTGATTATGGAAAGAGTTCTGAATTTCAGCAAGAGGTCCATCAGCAACAATCTTCCCTTTATCTATGATTATTACTCTATCACAAGTAGCTTCAACCTCTCTCAGAATATGAGTAGAGATAAGCACTGTTTTTTCTCTTCCCAATCTTTTTATAAGTTCACGAATTTCAACAATTTGATTTGGGTCCAGTCCTGTTGTTGGTTCATCTAAGATAAGAATTTTAGGGTTATGAATCATTGCTGCAGCCAAACCAACCCTTTGCCTATATCCTTTTGATAGTTCTCCTATCTCCTTATGCACTACATCTTGAAGTCCACAAGTTTGAATCATTTCCCTTACTCTTTTAAGAATAATATCTTTATCTATATCCCTCAATTCCGCTACAAATTTAAGAAAGTCAACAACATTCATTTCGCCATACAACGGACAGCCTTCGGGCAAATAACCTATCTTCTTTCTTACCTCAATTGAACTTTGATAAATATTCAAATCATCAATATAAACATTACCAGAATTGGGTGGCATAAAGCAGGTCATAATTTTCAAAGTAGTTGTTTTTCCGGCTCCATTTGGACCTAAAAATCCAACTATCTCACCTTTTTGAATTGTGAAAGAGACATTATCTAATGCTCTTAACTGACCATAATCTTTAGTTAGATTTTGAATCTGAATCATTAACTTTCTCACTCCTTTCAAATTAGATGTTAT
>JAGGUR010000058.1 GCA_021158425.1 Candidatus Cloacimonadota bacterium
CAGGTGGATATACATCTTCCACAGCCTGTGCATCCTAATTTTGAAAAATTTTCGTTCATAATAACAAACTTACACTGATACCTATTTCTGAATCGTTCCCATAATTTTGCTCTTGGACTTGCACCGCCTGCCACTCTTGCATAGCCTGATAGTTGACAGGAATCCCATGTTCGGATTTTTCTAAAACAGTCTTTTTCACTCTCATCATTAAGAATGATACAATAGCAAGTAGGGCAAATATTTGTGCAGCCACCGCATTCAACACATTCTGCAGAAAGTTCTTTCCAAATTGCTTCATCCTGATTTTCTGCGATAGCATCATACTTTCTATCAGGAGAAAAATCTGAATTTATATCTACTACTTTCTTTCTGATTTCCGCTCGTTGCTCTTCTACTTTATCTTTATCAGCAGAAGTGGATTCTGAGATTTTACAATATTTCTTGATTAATTCTACGAGTTCCTCACCTTTTTTACTGCCTACTGTAATAAGAAATTTATCATCCAGAGGGCTCAGATTTATATCAAAGAGGTTTTTGCCATCTGGATTGTGGACAGGATAGGGATTGTTATCCAGAAGGACACAATGACAGGTCGAAAGTGCATCAGTACAGTCTGCACTTATTATGTATGTGTTTTCCCGCCAGATTTTATAATTTGGTTCTACAAAATTATCCTCTAAAAGTGCTGCATCTAAAATTTCCAATGCAAGAAGGTCGCAATTCTTTACTCCTGCAATGATTCGCTTGTTCGCGTTGGCTGATGGCGGAATCACCATCTCTGATGGTAAATAAAATAATGTTTTAATGGGGTCAACAGTTCTATACTTACTTATAATAAAATTCGTATCTCCTGAAAACTTCCTATATGATAAATTATCTTTATCAAATTCTGTTTCATAAGGCATAAAAATATCAAAATCATTCATTAGATTTTCAAAGAACTTATTTAAATCAGACTTTGAAACAATCATCTTCTTTTTCTTTCCTTTCTCTGTCCAAAAATAAAATCTAAATTATAATCCAGTATAGAAATTCAGATTCTTTGTTAGAACGGAAAACGGTTGCAAAATTTTGTGTGTCAAGTTTTTTTTTCTTGCTAAATTCAGAATACTTAAATTGTTTGTAACTTGACAAGAAGAATTGAAAAAAAATTTTTCTACATAAAATATTATGGAGATTTTAAATGAGTTTAGCTGATACTCTTTTTATCATAGCTCCAATTGGTTCAGCTCTTGCACTGGTATTTGCCTATATTTTCTTTATTAATATGAAGAAAAAGGACCCCGGCAACAAAACTATGCAAGAGATTGCCCATTATGTGAAAGAAGGTGCAAAAGCATACATTAAACGGCAATACAAAGTTGTTGCATTATTTTTTCTTTTTGCATTTATATTTTTCTTCATTTTAGCATTTGTCTTACATGTTCAGAGCAAATGGACACCTTTTGCATTTTTAACAGGTGGCTTTTTTAGTGGATTAGCTGGTTATCTGGGAATGATGACTGCAACAACAGCAAGCAATAGAACTACTGAAGGTGCAAGACATTCACTTAATCAGGCATTACAGATAGCATTTCGCAGCGGTGCTGTTATGGGTTTGGTGGTTGTTGGTCTTGGTCTGCTTGATATATCTATCTGGTTTACAGTTTTAAGATATATAGTAAAAATTCCAAGTCTAAATGAAATCACAACTGTGATGCTGACATTTGGAATGGGTGCATCGTCACAAGCACTCTTTGCTCGTGTTGGTGGCGGAATATTCACAAAAGCAGCAGATGTAGGTGCAGACCTTGTCGGTAAAGTAGAGGCTGGAATACCAGAAGATGACCCTAGAAATCCAGCTACTATTGCTGATAATGTCGGTGATAATGTCGGTGATGTTGCTGGAATGGGTGCTGACTTGTATGAATCATATTGTGGCTCAATTCTCGCAACTGCGGCTCTTGGTGCTTCTGCTTTTGCACATACAGGAATACAAATTAACTCAGTAGTTCTACCAATGCTTATTGCCGGTATTGGAATCATGCTTTCAATAATTGGTATTTTTTTGGTAAGAACAAAAGAGGATGCATCTCAAAAGGATTTACTCAAATCTCTTGGATTTGGAGTTAATACTTCTTCAATCCTAATTTTAGTAACATCTGCGATTATTGTGAATATTCTTCTTAAAGGTAATGGGATTGTTAACCCCTGGGGAGTTTGGGGCTCAATTGTTGCTGGCCTTATCGCAGGTGTTCTGATAGGAAAATCCTCAGAGTATTACACTTCAGCGGATTACAAACCAACAAAGGGAATTGCTAAACAGTCATTAACTGGACCAGCAACAGTGATAATAGATGGATTAGCTGTTGGTATGCAGTCCGTGGGTTTCCCAGTTATTATTGTTGCACTTGGAATTCTGTGTGCATTTGGTTTTTCAGGTGGATTTAATAATATTGCTACGGGATTATATGGAATAGGTATTGCTGCGGTTGGAATGCTTTCCACACTTGGAATAACTTTAGCAACAGATGCTTATGGACCTATTGCAGATAACGCTGGTGGAAATGCTGAGATGAGCAAATTAGGTGCTGAAGTTAGAAAGCGAACTGATGCTCTTGACTCTCTGGGAAATACCACAGCTGCAACAGGAAAAGGTTTTGCTATTGGTTCCGCAGCACTTACGGCAATGGCACTGCTGGCCGCTTATATTGAGGAAGTAAAAATGGGATTTGAGCATATTGGACAAAAGACTTTTGAGATTGCTGGCAGAACCGTTGAAATTGCAAGTGCAGGTATTAAGGACTTTATAGATTATTATAATATAACAC
>JAGGUR010000027.1 GCA_021158425.1 Candidatus Cloacimonadota bacterium
AACTCAACCCAAAGGTTAAGAGAAGTTGTTCGGGTTGAGTTGCCTGATTTTACATCTTTAGTATCTTTGTATTGGGCAGTTAGTCCCCCATTTATATCACGGCTAAAACTATATGAGGCTCTTGATTCAATTGTCAGTGTATTGGTTCCTGTTGGAACATTCCATTTTTTTGAGGAAAGGACATAATCTTGACTTACCTTTGAATCGTACGAAATATCTAAGTTAGTATCCAATTTATTCTTTATCTTAATTCTGTTGAATAGAGGGAATTTGACACCTTTTTCAGATTGGAAGGAATATTTAATACCGGCAGAAAGATTTAGTTTATCGTTTTTATTTTCAATTTTCGTGTTAGAATTTTTGTCATAAGTATGACTATAACTGCCCGACAATTTGGGACTTAAGGTTTTTAATATATTTATCGGCAATGAAAATGATGATGTAATTGTAATCTTGTCTGTCTTAGAGGGAGGAGTCGGACCCGTTCTGGTTACATTGCGATTTACCCCACCCGAGACAGAGGAATTTGATACTAAATCCCAGGGAATTATATTGTCCAATCCACTATAAGTTAATGCAACATCTGGAAAAGTTAAAGAATTAGAATTGCTTTTACTTGTATATTTATTTGCGAAAGTTTGTTTGTAATTGACCTTAACATCTGCATTAAGGGTCGGCAAAATGTTAAAACGATTAGAAGTTGATATGGAAATATTATCAGTTTGATTGATAGATTTCAAATCTCCATAGTTTAGGTCTGTTATACCAATCTGATAGTTAAAATCTGGAAGTGAGTCTCCGGGAACATCATATTTTGTGTTATATTTATTTGAATAACTTAATTTAGTAGAACCTAATGATTTTATTCCAAATCCAATTACCTGGCCTGAGATTGAAGCAATACGCTTAAATGGTGTAATCTTATCAGCTTCCTTTTTATTCTCTTCTTTGGGAATTTCAAGTGAGTCCAATTCTCCTTCATCTTCTATTTCTCCAATTTCAATCTCAGTTTCATCAAGCAAGTTATTCTTCGCTCCCTCTTCCTTTTCTTCAATCTTCTCATTATTCTTTTCTCCTCCATCATCTTCTTTTTCTGAATATGATAAAAGCCTCGCAGCTTTCATCAAATCTTTGCCCCATTTATCAAATCTCAATGTTAGTCCCGCATCAAAAGAACGGTTATTACTTACCTGATATTCTATTAATAGCGTATCGCCCACCCCGCGAATCTGACCATAATCTGTTGAGTATTTTGTTGAGAAACTTATAAATTTTAAATAACCTGGAGCATATCTAACATTAATTTTCTGATTTTTATTAGACTCAACACCAATATTAATATTTTTTACCTGATTACGTTTTTGTAAGTCTCGTATCGTCCCCAATGAATAATCTGTTTTAAAATCAGAGAAGATCTCATAGTCAATTTTAAAGAACGGTTTAAGTTTTTCATCTGGAATTAGAGATTTATTTATAAAATTTACATTTTCACCAGACTGCCTTTCCCATGTGTTTGAATGACTATAGTTATAATCAAGTTTGAGACTAATCTTCTGAGGTAAATAATACAATTTGAAATCTTTAAAAACACCTATTGAATTATTTCTTGAGAAATTCAGATTGTAATTTGCTGAACCACTATATTCATTAGATGTATCTTTTCTTGTTGGTGATAAAGATACTTTATTTGATGCTCTTGCTGACAGTTTTAAATTATCAATTAGATATTTTACAAATGGGTTTGAGGATTTCTTACTTTTGCTGAAATTGATGGATGCAGTTTTAGTTTCAACCAATGTTTTTAACGAATCCTTTTCAGCTTCTGATGTTAGTTCAACATCTGAATTCGGTTGAAAACGTGGTTTACTTTCAGAAAAAGAATAATCGACTTTTAATGGAATATTAAATCCCCACGAGCCAGGCAAAAACTTATTCAGATTAATCTTATTATTAAGAGTATATTTATAACTGTTAGTTCCGCTCCCTCTCTCTTGTCCTAAGGTATAAAAATTTGGTGTTTGATTACTGAAACTAGCACTTATGTCTGCAATATCTGCTATATTAGTTCTGAGACTTATACGAGAAGCAACACCCATTTCATCACAGGGATTGGCTACCCTAATATCATCAAAATAGATGTTACCAGTAAAGTTTGTAGTTAAACTATCTGGTCTTAGGAGACCTACAACAACCTGCTTTATATGTCCAAGAGAAGGATTCCCAATAATCCTAAAACATTCGTTTGTATCAGGTATGTCTGATTTTTTCAATCCGGAAAAGTCAACAAAATCAATACTAATTTCCTGCCACCTTTTTTCCAGCATCTTATCTTCAATATCTTCATACAAACCAATCTCTTTTCTAAATTCATAATAATTTAGGGTGTCTGTACCTAATCTAAAAATAATGATTTCTTTATTAGTTTCAGTTGAATCCACGGTCTGGCCATAAACCCAAAATTTCACCTTATCATATAAAAGGAGATTTACAGCATCTACAAAATTTTGTCTGGCATAAAGATAACGATTGGGCTGAATATTTGAGCAATCAAGGAAAATGGACTGCTCAATTTGTTTCTCTTTAGTTCTTTTTTCCTCTCTTTTATCAATTGAACCTGGAGGAGGGGTATAATCTGGATTTTTCTTATTATTATCAGTGGCAATTTCAAATTCCTCATTAGGTACCAAATTATCTGGAGTATGAAGAGTAGTATCCAGTATTGCAGAAGCTTTCCATTTGTTTCCTACAACATCAATAGCTGCAATATCAATAGTCAATAATGATGATGAATCACTCTTTGCCCAAATTCTTGCATATTTTATTTGAGAAAAACTAACAGTTCCAACACCTTCTTTGGTAAAGTAAGTTGAATCTTGTAATGGAATACGAATAAATTTCCATTCTTTATTCTCAGATTCGGAAATCACTATTTCAGAATTTATGTCCAAACTACTTAAATCTATCGCATACTGCAAATAATTATTTGTTCTGTCTAAGTCACCATTCCTATTCAAATCTTCGGTATCAAGATGTTTATTCCCTTCCATACCATTAATTTTATCATAATCATTTGAACCAGGGTCATAATAATAGTCATCATTACCATCATCAATTTCTGGTGTGCCATCCTGGGCGTGGTTTTTGGCAGGAGTTGGATCCTTACCTTTTACTCTATCCAGACCAATATCCTCTCCGATATCTAACTCACCATCTTTGATACCATTAACACATCCATCTTCTTCATCTAACTTATCATTAGGATTCAAGATTGGATAGTAATCCTCACTTATAAATCCCAAATCAATAAAGAGTGTATCTCCAGGATTCGCCTCTGATTTCATTGTTAGTTCCAAATACTTTTTCTTAGAAAAATCAACAGATGTAGTGCCAAAAGCTTTCATAATTCCACTCCATATTGGAGGCTCGCTATTTGGAAATAAGGTTGTATTAGACTGTAACTTCATCTCCAGGACAGATACATTTTCACTTCCCTCACGCTCTGTTAAATCTTGATAAATATCTTTCGCCTGAAATTTGTGATACGGATTATACCACTGCAAATCCCCACGAGACGAATCTTCTGGTTCAATACCTAGTGGAAAACTTGCAAATGTCCAATCTGTTCTACCAATACCCAAAGAATATGATTCAACAACTCCTTCCATATCATCTATATATGCTTCCTGTTTGTCTGTGGCATTCGGATTTGGAATGTTCATC
Organism: Candidatus Cloacimonadota bacterium; assembly: GCA_021158425.1. Taxonomy (GTDB): domain Bacteria; phylum Cloacimonadota; class Cloacimonadia; order JGIOTU-2; family JGIOTU-2; genus JAGMCF01. Next base: position 3,721 of record JAGGUR010000027.1, read on the forward strand.
GCCATTTCGCCAGAAAGTGAAAAAGAAGACTTTTCATTTGTTTTAATAATCGGCATCCTATCAACTAATTCAGTAATAAAAGGCAAATTCATGGAGATTTGCCCATCAATATCACCGACAAGGATTTTTTTTGGCTCACTCCCAACTTTTGGTCGTTCACCTTTAACTGAACCGGCTTCATACATAACCGTGGCACCAAGCTTAGCATTCTTATTAAATTCATAGTCAGCACGCACACCAAACATATTCTTTTTATCTAAGGCAAAAAGGGGTTCATACTCAAAATTTACTCTAACAGGCACATTAGGGTCAAGAGCAGCATCTCCTAACAATGTCACTGTCCCGCTTGTATAATCAATCTCATAATCAATATCGCGTTTCTTTTGAACACCATCAATATAAACTTTTTCACTATTTTTGATGATATTGATATGTCCAAGATTAATCTGACCAGCGGTTTTTTTCATCTTAACACTTATACGAAAAGGTTCAAAATAATCATCGGTTGGGTCAGGATGTAATTTTTCGTATATTATATCATTGCCAAGTGTTGCATCATATTCTGCAAACCATTCTGACCTGAATGGTTCAAGCATTGGAAACATTATTATACCCTTTTCAAAGTCAACTGTTCCATCAATGTCATCAACCCTACCATCGCCATTTATATCTAAATTAAGAATTTTAATAAAAGGTGTATAGGTTGTAGGAGTAGTAGTAGTATCTGTAATACCTTCTTCTTTTTCCCCATTTGAGAGATACCTATATATATTTACTTCAAAACCTTGCTTTTCAATATTTCTTCCGCCAAGAGAATATATATTCTTTAACTGATAATCCCAAAGGGCACCACCCTCAGCTAAATCATCCGGTGACACATTAGTATAATCTCCTTTTATCAATTTCACTTCAAGAGAGTCACCATAATCATGACCATAAGTCTGACCAGACCTGTCTTCATATATTAAACCAATTATATAATCATTCCCAATGTATTTGTTCAACTCAATAATGTGGGGAGAGTTTATATAATCTATAAAAAAATCATCTGTGCTAAATAGATATTCTTGAAATTTATATTTAACTTTATGTCCCTGGTCATCAATGGAATATCCATCTTTATCTTCTGTATCCATTTTTCTATCATCTACAAATACACGGACAGTGCCTTCTTCTGGCATTAAACTATCAATAGGAACTAATTTTCCATCTTCTTCACGAAATATTGTATTTATATCAGTAACATCTGGGCTTCCAATGAAGAAATACTTATTTCGTGCAAAATCCATATCTCTGTATTCAGTAAAATCCTCCATTGAAGTCCCTGTAGCACTTGCAGATGCATGCTGACCTTCTTGCTGGCCAACTATGGTTGTAAGTTTTAATTTACCAAATTCAAAATTTCCTTTTAATCCAAACAGGTCTTCTGAAGATGCAGGACTACCAATGAAATGAGAACCAGGGAGCGAAAGCCGTGTATCTCCGCCTTCTATTAACTTTATCGGGTCATCTTCATCACCTTCATATTTAATACTTATCTTATTCTTCTTAAAAATAGATTCCTCAGATGTTTGTTTAACATCAACCTTAATTTTATCACCAATTGTTCCACTTATTCCTAAATTTAGGTCTTGTTTCATGTTAAGGTCAGGGAGTATACTTCTGCGCGTGCTTTCAGTATCAAGCCTGGGCTTTTTGGTCGTTCGCGTGCCACCTATAGTAATTTTCTGTGAGCCTGTTACTCTGAGTCTGCCAATATTATCACCAAAAAATCTTCGCATTGCCCCTGGCATCTTTATCTTCGGGAATTCAATATCCGGAATTATGCCTTCTAACTCTCTTGCTTGTTCCCCTCCTAACTTAGATTGTAAAAGCTCATTATAAAAACTTTCTTGAAATTTCTTCCAAAGCTTTAGCTCCCAAAATTTTTCTAAAGGTACAGAAAAAGGTGAAATAATCTCTGCCTTACCAAATCTGATATTTATCAAGGCACTATTCTCCACTATATCTATTTCTTCAGAAAAAGAATATAATCTATCTATCAAAAAATGATAATCAATAATATAAGGAGGAAATTCTTTATGATATAAATAAGTGAAAACTGCATTACTATCATCGTAATTTATACAATTATGTGAAAGCTTCTTTTTAAACAAACTGGGAATAAAATAAGAATGGGTGCTGTCAATAGCAGTTGTATAATTTTCCTCTCTGTCTGGGCTTCCTGATGAAATCGGGGAGACTGAAGATATAAATTCTGCGGAAACCGTATCAGATATAATACTGTCAATTGAAGTTATATGTAATGAATCTTCAGGAATGATGTTATCTTGAATGGTTAACGAGTCTTGTTTAATTTTAAGAGTATCATTTTCATTCTTTTGTAAGTTTTCAACATTCTGAATTTCAACCTTTTCCTCTGTATTATTAGGTGTAGTTATAGTCTGGGCTTTAACTTGCTTAAGAAATATTATTATCAAAAAAGCAAGAAGTATAAAGTAAGTTGCTACAAATGATACTCTAATTTTCTCTTTCATTTATATATTGATAAAATATAATCCTGATATTAGGATTACCAATTAAGATAGAATATTTAAGTTAAATATTACTTTGATAGTATCAAATTAATAT
>JAGGUR010000120.1 GCA_021158425.1 Candidatus Cloacimonadota bacterium
ATCAGTGATGTCGCCACCTTAGCAGGTCTTGCGATTCTAAGCAGAGTTGCTAAAAAAGCTGCTGAATATGATACAAAAATTCTTGTGCCTGTTAGAGATTATATTGTATTGCCAATTGCACAGGAGATAGTGAAAGAAGCACACTATGAAGCAGGCAGACCAGATACTTATGATAAGAATAGTGTATTCTTTATCACAACTGCACAGTTTGCTTTCGTCTCTGGTGTTAATGGTATTATGATTAGAGAAAAAACAGCTACAAATTTCTATATGGGAATGTTCTGGGCAGAATCTTTGCTTATGACTGAAACCGGTAGTATGACAGGTGCAATCCAAATTGCTGGAACTGACGCGGTATCACAATTGCCTTTCTTTATTACAACCTGTGATTATACATTAATCGGTGAGGAATTATATGCCGCAAGTGCATATCTTTCCAGACAGCCTCTTATCCTAGGCACTTTGAAAGCACAGGATTATATGAAATTATTGATTATAATTTCAGTTGTAGTTGGAACCATTCTATCTACAATCCATCTAACATTTTTCATGAATTGGTTTCCAATTGAATAGAAATGTCATCCTCGCTAATACGGGGAAAGGAGAAAGAAAATGAAAAGAACAATACCTTTATTAATTGTTATAATTTTAGGATTTCTCTTCGTAGCTTATGTCTTTATTCCACATAAAGTTTCTGCTGATTTCTATGATTGGTATATGAAGTGGATAAAAGTAATCGGCCCTTTTGCTGTTGTATTAGGAGTAGGCAGTCTGATTATGGTTCATACATCAAAAATAAAAAGGAAAGCACCCAATTGGGGATATAGTATGGTTACTATAGTAGCATTAGTTATAACTACTCTTACAGGATTTATTTGGGGCATTCAGGAAGGAACACCCTTTATGTGGATTTTTAAGAATTTTAATGTTCCAATGGGTGCTACTATGTTTTCGCTATTAGCTTTCTACATCGCTTCTGCTGCATACAAAGCTTTCCGTGCACGCTCAGTTGAAGCTACTGTACTGTTAATTGCTGCTATTATTGTTATGCTTGGCAGAGTTTCTATTGGACAAGCGATTACTCATTGGATTCCTGATGCTACTGAATGGATATTAAATGTACCAAATTTAGCAGCAAAAAGAGGAATCGGCTTAGGCGTTGGCTTGGGTATGACAGCTACATCATTAAAAATTATATTAGGAATTGAACGGTCATATCTGGGCGGCGGAAAATAAGGAAAGGAGAGCAAATGAGATTTTCAGAAAGCTTACAAAAACTTGATAGAAGATATATCTATATTGTAGTTGCTCTGGCTGTAATTATCCCTCTTATTTTTCCGCTTGGCTTAAAGACTTATACGACAACACCTGTAGAAGACCTATATCGACATATTGATGCTATTGCAGGTAGAGATGATAAAGCTATTTTGATAGATTTTTATCACGACCCATCAGTTATGCCAGAATTATATCCAATGGAAATTGCACTTATTAGGCATTGTTTTATAAGAAAAATCAAGTTGTTTACTATTTCTTTTTGGCCCACTGGTGCCCCAATTATAGAAATGGCTTTATCTGAAGTTAAAGAAGACTTCCCGGACATAAAAGCAAATGTAGATTATTGCAATTTCGGATTTAAGCCTAATGCATTAACAATACCAATTATTCTCGGAATGGGCGATGATATTGCAAAAGCAGTGGAAACTAATAGCGAAGGTAGTAAACTTGAAGATTTGCCAATAATGAAAAACATCAAAAATTACGATAATATCCAAATTGTAATGCAAATATCAGGCTCAACTTCCGGATATCTATGGTATACCTATGCCCGTCCAAGATTTGGCGTGGATGTTGGCGTTGGTGTTACTGCTGTTATGGCTGCTGATACATATCCTTTCTTGCAAACAGGCCAATTACTTGGAAGTATGGGTGGATTAAAAGGTGCTGCAGAATATGAAAAATTAGTTGATATTTTTGCTATGAAAGGACTTGATTATAGCAAGAAAAAAGCAAGAGATATTGCGTGGGGTTCAAAACAATATTCATTATCAAATATACCATATAAATACAAAAAAGCAAGAATTGGTATGGACGCACAAGCAGTCGTGCATGTTCTGATAATTCTGTTTATTGTAATTGGAAATATTGGATATTTTTTGGATAAGAGAGCAGAAAAACGAAAGTATGTTAAATGAAGCCACGAATCCCGATAAAATCGGGAAACTCTCACAAACTTTTATTTAAATAAATATAAAATGTTAGTGTTTGTTCGTGTCAGTTGGTGGCGGATAATTCATAGGAGGATAAATGACTGAAATTATTGGAATCTGGATTGCCGCATTTTTAACTTTGTGTATGTTTTCTTTTCTATACAAAGATAATCCGTTTTATAAATTTGCAGAACACCTTTTCGTTGGTTGTTCTATGGGATATGCGATTCCTCTTACCTGGTATAATGCTTTTATACCTTATGCTTATAATCCTTTATTTTTAAAGAAAGAGTATATTCTTATTATTCCTTTTATTATTGGTATGATGTACTGGCTTAGATTTTCTGGGAAGTTCAGCTGGGTAAGTAGATATCCAATTGCATTTAGTATGGGTATTGTCGGAATGGGTGTTCCTATGTCTATGCACGCAAATGTTTTGGTACAAATGAGAAGCATGATGTTGCCTCTAAATAATATAAATACTATTCTTATATTTATTGGAACGGTTAGTATTTTGTGTTACTTCTTTTTCTCAAAAGCACATACCGGAGCTTATGGAAAATTTACCTCTATCGGCATCTGGTTTATGATGGTAGGTTTTGGTGCATCCTTCGGTTATACAGTAATGGCTCGTATTTCCTTGCTCATTGGAAGAATAGAATTTCTGCTTGAGGAGTGGTTGCATTTACTTTAAGTAAGAATAAAGAAATAAAGTGGCACAAAGGCATATGTAGATTTTAGTTTATTAAGTATGTCTTTGTGCTTTTTATTTCTGGTTGAACTGGTTAAAATGGTTGAATTGGTTAATCCTCAGGTTTCTACCAGAGGTAGAGAAATCTACCAGCAAAATTCAGTGAGATATCCATCATTAATGCGTGTCAACGGCTAAATTACAAAAATGAAAAGAAAAGTCGTTCAAATTGTATTTGTCATTCTTATTATCGCTATCGCTTATTTCCGTATTTCAAATGATAGAAATAAACCAATAAAAGAAACACGAGTAGCTTTAGGAACTTTTGTTACCATTGATATTCAGGATAGAAATGTTAATAATAAAGAAATTATAGATTCCTCTTTTGCTTTAATACATAAATACGAAGATAAACTTTCCATTTTAATTGAAAACAGTGAAGTTAGTAAAATAAATAGCTCAGAGAAAAATGAAATACAAATTTCAAACGATGTTAAGAATTTAATTGATGAATCTCATAAAATCAGTGAATTGTCAAATGGTGCATTTGATATAACTATTGGAACGATTTTAGAAAAATACAATTTTGTAAATAAAATTATGCCTGATTCAAATGAGATAAAAAATATGCTTAATCTTGTTGACTATAAATATTTGCAAACAAAAGGTAACAAACTTATTAAAAAGAAAAAGAATATTCACATTGACTTGGGTGGTATTGCAAAAGGATATATTGTTGATAAAGTGATAGAATACTTGACATTACAGGGAATTCAGTATGCAGCCGTTAATGCTGGTGGAGACCTCTTTGTATTAGGAAACAAAAAGAATGATGTATGGAAAATCGGTATCAGGCATCCCCGTTCTGAAGATGAAATATTTGGCGAAGTGTCTTTAAAAAATATGTCAATTGTAACATCTGGTGATTATGAACAATTCTTTTTTATAGATGGGAAAAGGATTCATCATATTCTTGACCCAAAAACTGGA
>JAGGUR010000143.1 GCA_021158425.1 Candidatus Cloacimonadota bacterium
GAACAGGTCCTATTAAAGGCTTTGCGGTAACATTGAGTTTGGGTATCTTAGCATCAATGTTTACAGCAATAGTTGTAACGAGAGCTATCTTTGATAATATTGTAACTCGCAAAGCCAGGAAAACTCTCAGCATCTAAAAGGAGATTGAAATGAGATTATTTAAGAATCCAAATTTTGATTTTATCAAAAGACGAAAGATAGGCTTTCTTGTATCTGCAATTTTTATTGTTGCAGGAATTTTATCTTTAATTGTCAATGGAGGTCCAAAGTATGGAATAGATTTCACAGGTGGAACACTAATAGAATTTGATTTTACTCCGGATAATCCTGATTTGCCTCCTATTGCCATTCAAGAAATAAGAGATGTTTTATCCTTGCAAGGTTATAGTGATGCAGAAATTCAAGAGTTTGGAAATCCTAATCATGTTTTAATCAAAATAAAAACGAGTGAAAGTGCAAAAGAAGATGAATCAAAAGTAATAAAAATCTTGCAGGATAAATTTCCTGAATATGCCGGCAATAAGGAAATTGCAGAATTTGAACGAAGAAGCGAACATGTTGGCTCAAAAATCGGTGAAGAATTAAGAGGGAAAGCAGTCATTGCTATTTTAATTTCATTATTAGGAATAATACTTTATATTTGGTGGAGATTTGAACTTACTTATGGATTTGCAGCAATACTGGCTTTATTCCATGATGTTATTATTACAATTGGTCTTTTTTCTATTTTTGGAAAAGAACTAAATATAGCCGTAATCGGCGCGTTGTTAGCAATAGTTGGTTATTCTCTTAATGATACTATTGTTGTCTTTGTGCGAATAAGAGAAGACCTAAAAATTTATCGTAGAGAGAAATATGAATCTATTATTAATCATAGTATTAACGAAGTATTATCCCGTACCGTGATAACCTCATTAACTACACTTTTTGTTGTTCTTGCATTATTTATATTTGGTGGTGAGGTGATTCACAATTTTGCTTTTGCTCTTTTATGTGGAGTTGTTGTAGGAACATACTCTTCTATTTTTATTGCCAGTCCGGTTCTTGTTGCTTATAAGAATAGAGTTGCGAAGCGCAAAAGTGTGAAGCGTAGAGCGTAGAGTGCGGAGCGAATGATTGTTGTAGTTACCGCCAATGCTTTGTCTTTATAGGAAAATGGTTGCTGAGAAAGAGAATAAGTTAAATATACATAGTTCATTTAAAGATTTGTAGAAAACAAAATTTAATTTACCCTCCACGCTTATCGCTTTCCGCTTTACGAAAATAATTGTGCGTTTTATAACAGGAAAATTCAGGGGACAGAAGATTGATATTCCCAAATCTAATATTCGTCCAACAATGGACAAAGTGAGGGAAGCTGTCTTTTCAATGATAAGAGATAAAATTGCCAATTCCGTTGTTTTAGATCTGTATGCTGGTAGTGGTAGTTTTGGTCTGGAAGCAATTAGCGAAGGAGCAAAAATATGCCATTTTGTTGATAATTCATTTAACGCTACAAGATGTATAAAAAGAAATCTAAATAAATTTTGTATAACTAACAATGTGAAGATTTTTGAAAGCTCAGTTTTAAGTTTTATTAATAGATGTGATTCAGATTATTACGATATTGTTTTTGTTGACCCACCCTATAATGCAAAGGTGATATCAAAAATAGTCAAAGCAATATCAGAACAAAATATATTGAAGTCCGATGGGGTGATTGTAGCTGAATGTAGAATGGACGAAGATTTATCAAAAATAAAGGATAGAATTGTAAAGTCAAAAACTTATGGAGATACAAAGATTTTTCTTATATCTAAATAAATAAATGAATAAAAGTAAAAAGACCGAATTAAAACTATATAATACCTATACAAGAGAAAAAGAGGTTTTTGTTCCCATACGACCGGATTTAGTAACTCTATATACCTGCGGATTAACAGTTTATAATTACGCTCATATTGGTAATTTGCGAACATACATTTTTGAGGATGTGTTAAAAAGGGTTCTCTTTTACAATGGATATAAAGTTAAGCATGTTATGAATATCACAGATATTGGTCATCTGACATCAGATGCTGATGAAGGTGAAGATAAAATGGTTCTATCAGCAAAGAAGGAGAAGAAAACTGTTTGGGAAATTGCTGAGTTTTACACCAAAGCTTTTGAAAGTGATTTAAAGAAGTTGAATATTATTTTTCCTGATTATCATATTAAAGCATCAGAGCATATACCTCAAATGATAAAATTAATTCAACGGCTTGAGGAAAAAGGTTACACATATTTTAGGAATGGAAATGTTTATTTTGATATTTCAAAATTTCCTAATTATGGTAAACTCGCAAGACTTGATATAGACAGATTAAAGGCGGGAGCGAGGGTTGCTGTTGATAAATCCAAGAAAAATCCTCTTGATTTTGTCTTGTGGTTTACAAAGTCAAAGTTTGATGACCAGGAAATGAAATGGGATAGTCCATGGGGTAAAGGTTATCCTGGCTGGCATATAGAATGTTCAGCAATTTCAATGCATTATCTGGGGGAGCAATTTGATATTCACTGTGGAGGAATTGACCATATTCCAGTTCATCATACTAATGAGATTGCACAAAGCGAAGGTGCGACCGGCAAAAAATGGGTAAATTATTGGATGCATGGAGAATTTCTTGTATTCAATCAGGAAAAAATGAGTAAGTCAAAAGGTGAGTTCTTAACATTAGATTTATTAAATAAGAAAGGATATTCACCTATGGTATATCGTTATTTTTGCCTTGGTGCTCACTACCGTCAGCAACTCAGCTTTAGTTACGACGCTCTTGAAACTGCAAAATTTTCCTATAATCGCCTAAGAAACAAAATAATGGAGATAAAATCAAATAAAGAGCAAAGTAAGCCAGATGAAAAATTCGTCAAAACTATAAAAGCCGATTTTTTAGAAAGAATAAATGATGATTTGAATATGCCTGAAGCCCTTGCTGTTCTCTGGAAGGTTCTCAGAACAGACAAGATTGGCAATAAAGAAAAATATGACCTTGCGATAGAACTTGACAAGGTTTTTGGATTGCTTCTTGAAAGAGGTGAAGAACTTCTCAATGAAGAGGCAAACCAAAAGGTTGATACAGAATTAGTAGAAAAATTAGTAAAGGAAAGGGATGAAGCTCGGGCAAGGGAAGATTGGACAAAATCTGATAAAATTAGGGA
>JAGGUR010000037.1 GCA_021158425.1 Candidatus Cloacimonadota bacterium
GTTGCTATTTCAAGTTTCAGTTTTGAAATCTTTGCAACATGCTCAGCTTTCCCGGCCACTTTAGAAAGGACACTACTAACTTCACCTTTCACCTTATCAAGCATTTGCTTTGTTTCCATTATTACCTCCAACCAAAAAATAAATAACAATCCTGATATGTCAATTAATTTAAAACATTTTACCTCAAAAAATTTTTCTTTAAAACATTTCTCTTGACAAACAAATATTTAAATAGATTTTTTAATCAAATTATTTTGAATAAAAATTAAACGGAGGAAAAAATGCTGAAAAGAAATGTAAGTCCCGATTTATCGGGAAAAAAACGAAGTGTGAATGCCGATTTATCGGGAGAGAAAAAACTAATAAGTAAATACTCTATTGTGATGTTGCTGACTTTCTTTCTATTTATCACATCCGTACTTGCTACAGAATCAAACATTAACCTTTCTAATGCTGAAGATAGAATCGCTATAACTGAAAATAATTATGAAAAGATAAGCATGTCATATCGTTTCTCACAAATCAAAAGCTTTGAAGTCCAAACTAAAAAAGGTGTGTTTAATGAAATTATTATTCCCAATACCTATTATATTGGTGAAATTGGCACACCAAAACTTCCTGCTTCAAAAAAACTTATTGAAATACCTTTCGGCGCAGAGGTATCTGTAAATGTAAAAAGTTATACAATAACTGAATACAAACTAAGTGATTACGGCATTACAAATCTAATAATACCTGTTCAACCCTCTTTGCCAAAAAATATTGACCCAACCACTGTTGAGTTTGAATACAACGAAGATTCATATAGTCAAGATGCTTTTACTGAGCATGAATTAGCGACTGTTGAAATTTTGGGTGTGCTTCGTGGTGTTCGTCTTGCTCGTATTGATGTCTGCCCGGTTTATTACAATCCAGTTAATGGAGTGATTCAGGTTTACAACAATATTGAAGTTGATGTAAATCTTACAAATAGTGACAGAGAGTTAACTGAATATACAAAAGCATCTACCTATTCTCCTTATTTTGAGTCAGTCTACGAAAGAATAATTAACTATAGACAACACGGCTACCCTGCTCATCCTGATTTAACAACATATCCTGTAAAATATTTAATTGTATCTGACAGAATGTTTGAAACACAATTACAACCCTTTATTGAATGGAAAACACAAAAAGGATTTACTGTAGTTGTGGCTTATACGGATACTCTCGGGTCTTCAGTCAGTAGTATTCAAACCTGGATTCATGCACAATATAATGCTGGAACACCAACAGACCCAGCACCGAGCTTTGTTCTGCTTGTAGGAGATACCGGACAGATTCCAGCATCAGCAACTGGCTCTACTACTTATAAAGTAACTGATTTATACTATTGCAGTGTTGATGGAGATTATTTCCCGGAAATGTATTACGGAAGATTCTCTGCAACCAATACTACTCAAGCACAGACTCAAGTAAATAGAACACTTTATTATGAAAAATATGAATTTGCTGACCCATCATTTTTAGATGATGTAACATTAATCGCAGGTGCAGATGGAACATGGAATCCTTCTGTTGGACAGCCAACTGTACTTTATGGAACTAACAATTATTTCAATGCGGCGTATGGATTTGATGAGGTTCATGCGTATCTTACAAGTTATGCAGGATGCTATGCTACTATTGACGATGGTATCTGTATGATAAATTATACTGCTCACGGTAGCCAAACATCCTGGGGTAATCCTAATATGTCCCAAACAATGGTAAATAATTTAACAAATGTTGGTAAATATCCACTTGCAATTGGGAATTGTTGCCTTGCATGTGATTTTGGCTATCCAGAATGTTTTGGTGAAACATGGGCAAGAGCCACTCACAATACAACAGGAGAGCCAACAGGTTCAATTGGTTATATTGGTTCTGCTCCTTCTTCATACTGGTATGAAGATTTTTATTGGGCTGTTGGTGCATTTCCTACGCCAGGTGGTGGCTATGTTCCTACATATAATGAGACTTCTTGGGGTATGTATGATGGACCTTTTGTTACTGACTATGTGACCCAAGATGCTTTAATCTTTGTTGGTAACCTTGCTGTTACAGAAGCACATACTCAAGGCTATCCCACTCATGTTAGTGCCGGTCCAATCTACTACTGGCAAGCATACAATTTGCTTGGTGACCCATCTGTTGTAGTATATATGACACAAGGTGAAATTAATGATGTAAGTTTCGCTGGTCTGTTGCCAATCGGTTCAACAAGCTTTACAGTTGATGCAGACCCTGGTTCTTATGTTGGAATTTCAATGAATGGAGTTTTACATGGTGCAGCTTTAGTTGATGAATCCGGTAGCGTCGATGTTCCAATTATACCATTTACTACAGCAGGAACAGCAGATATTGTAGTAACAAAACCTCAATATCAACCAGTTATGGAAACTGTTGTAGTTGCAACACCAGCAGTAGTTATAATTGACCCAATCTCTATTCCAATAAATACCCTCACAGATGTAACAATTTCTGTATATGAAGAAGATGGAACTACACCGATTCCGGATGTAAATATTGAAATTTCAGGATTAGGAGTATTTGGCACATTAGAAGGTATTACAGATACAAGTGGTATTTGCGTTCTAAATTTTGGTGGTCATTATGGTGGAACACAAGTACTTAATTTAAGAGGATGGCGTGAAGGTGATGAGTACAACCTATTTGAAGAATCTATGGAAGTAACAGGAGGTTTAGACCTCACTAATCCAGACATCTGGATTACAACAACATTCGGTTTATCCGATACTTTTGGATTAAATATGCCAGGAACAGCTCACTTCACACAAGATGAAACTGATTGCGATTATACTATCTATGTTGTTGATGCAGATACATTTATTACAGAAACCATAAATGATTCAATAATTTATACACCTGCAACTCTTACAGATATTTATGGCTATATTACTAAAACTGGTTATAATGTTTATTCTGAACTCTTTACTACTGTGGAAGTGTATGGCACAGTCTCGGGCATAGTAACAAACAGTGAGAATGGAGACCCTGTTTCTGATATTGAGGTGAAATTTTATGAGCAAGGTGCTAACCCAACAACTGATGACCCATTATTCACAGATATAACTAATGCTAATGGTTTATACGAAATTACCGAGGACCAACCTGTTGATTATTATGATATCTATATTAATGAATGGGGCTTTAATCCTTATGAAGAGTTAAACTACTTCCTTGGTTATGGTTCCAACTCTCATGATATTGTTATTGACCCTGTTGAAACTGCTGTAGTTCACGGAAGAATTTATGATGAAAACGGAGCTATCGGCAATA
>JAGGUR010000045.1 GCA_021158425.1 Candidatus Cloacimonadota bacterium
AAAAATCCTAATTATAGGAGGAAATAAAATGAAACCTAAAATCACAATAATTATAGTGTTATCTCTATTAATAACACTTCCAAGTATTGCATTTGCAGAAAAGATACAACCTGAAGATGAAGCTCCTGCTGCTATTCAAAGAGTTGTTCACCATCCTGATATTACACCCGCTCAAAGAACTAAGACAGCTCAAGTGAAAGAAGAACAGATCAGCGGATATACTCTGGATGAACTTAGAGAATTGGACACACCAACTCTTAAGAAGATCTATTTAGAAACTGAGGATTCACGGGTCTTGGATATTATTGAGTCTAGATGGCATCCTACTGTAAGTAATGCAACTGGCAGTAAGACACTGGATAATGAAGTTGAACCTAATAATGATTGGACCACAGCTAATGCTATTACAGATTCTATGGCAGCAGCTATTGACCCGGGCGGTGATGTGGATTACTTTAGTTTCGCCGCAACTGCCGGACTTGCATATACTTTCACCACTGATGACCTACCAGGCAGTTCTAATAATGTCGGCGATACAAAGATGTATCTTTATGATACTGATGGAACTACACAACTTGCTTTTGATGATGACAGTGGGCCTGGTTATTATTCTCAAATAGTTTATACAATTGAGACCGATGGCACTTATTATGTAAAAGTTGTCGGTTACGGTTCATCTTATACAGGAGATTATTTGCTCACTATGACCTCAGAAGTTCCACCTACTGATCCCTATGAACCTAATAATACCCTTGCAACTGCTACTGCAATTGCAAGTGGTGATAGTCTAGTAGGTCCTATGATTGATCCAGGCGGCGATATTGACTTATATGTATTCACAGGAACAGCTGGATATGCAGTTAGAGCTGAAACCTGTCCTGTTAATGGTGTAACAATGGATACCAAACTGTATCTTTTAGCCGCTGATAGCACACAATTAGCCTATAACGATGATGGCGGTGAAGGAGCACTTTCCTTGATTTCAGGATATGATCTACCCGCAGATGGCACCTATTATCTCAAAGCCACAGGCTATAGTAGTTATACAACAGGCTTTTACAATATGAAATTAGACCTTCTCCCACCTTCTCCTTATGCGGGAGTTATTGTTCTTAATGAAATTATGTATAATCCTATTGAATCTGGCACAGATACAACTGAATTTGTAGAGCTTTATAATACTGGAGCCAGTGCTGTAGATTTAGAAGGCTTTGAATTTACAGAAGGATTTGATTTTGTATTTCCGGCCGGAGCTTCAATTGACCCTGATGGTTATTTAGTCGTTGCAGGTGATCAAGTTGGTTTTACCGGTTATTACGGATTTCCTGCTGACTATATTTGGACATCTGGCTCTTTAAGCAATAGCGGTGAAGATATTGAAATTATGGATGCTGGTGGACTAAAGGTTGATTATGTTGATTATGACGACAATGCTCCCTGGCCTGAAGCTCCAGATGGTAATGGACCTTCATTAGAGCTCATAGACCCAGCTTTTGATAATTCATTACCAGAAAGCTGGCAGGCAAGTTGGGTGGATGGCGGCACTCCTGGTGCAATTAATTCTGAAGAACCAGCTTATGTTCCGGATGCTTACGAACCGAATAATACTTCGTTAGAAGCAGCATACATACCTCCAGGAACTTACGATTTGTCACTTTCAGCAACTCAAGATGAATACGACTGGTTTTATTGTCCTGTAAATGCCGGTGATACGGTTAATGTACAAATCTCATTTGATGATACACAATGTGATTTTGACTTAAGTATCTATAATAAAGATGGAACTGAAGTAGATTGGAGCTGGGGCACCACAAGTCCAGAAGAGGTTGAGTATGTATTCCCCGCCGATGATACACTTTATATCTGTTCAATAGGCTATTCAGGTGAGGGACCATATACAATGGTGTTCACTATTAATTCTCCACCTGTTACCTCACCCTGGATGGAAGGATTTGAAGCTTACAGTTATGGTGATATCCCAATTAATTGGATGGTATTTGATGATGATGCAAACGGCTATCAATGGGGTGTAAATACCTATGGAGCCTATGAAGGCAATAACTGTATGAAGGTTGGATATAATTATGCTGGCAATGATGACTGGTTAGTTACTCCGCGAATGCTGGTTACCCCCGGCGACTTATTCTCATTTATGACAAAAGCAGGCTCTTCATACTATAATCCAGAAACTTTTGAAATCTGGATCTCTACTGCTAATGAGATTACTTCCTCTGCAGACTTCACTACTTGTATTGATACAGTGGACCTTTATGATACTGATTATATCAAATATTATACCGACCTTTCTGCTTATGCTGGTCAACTAATCTATGTTGCTATTAGAAATATCAGTGTAGATATGATGTCCCAGTATGTGGATAATGTTGCTCTTGAACCACCTGTGCCAAAAATTGCTCTTAGCGATACTGTGTATGATTTCGGAATGATAGAAGAAGGAACCACTGCAAGTTTTGATGTTACCATCACAAATGATGGTGGCTCTGACTTGATAGTTACTGGTGCAACTGTTAATCCTCCATTCTATTGTGATTATACAGGAACTATCCCGCCAGGTGGAAGCGATGTAGCAACTATTGAATTTGCACCTACTACTCCTGGATTTTATTCTGAAGCACTTGTCTTTAATAGCAATGCTGGAGAAGGTAATGATACTATTGAATTATCAGGAATTGCATATGGCTCTGATTATATGGTAGAAGGATTTGAAGCTATGGAATTTCCACCATTTGGCTGGAGTAATCCAGACGGTCATTGGAAGAGATTTACTAATGATGCCTACGAAGGTGATGGATACGCAAGAGTAAGTTGGTATCATGACCAGGATGCTTCTCTTATTACTCCACGACTAATTATTGAAAGTGGAGATTTTATAAGCTTCTGGTGGAGAAATGCAAATATGTATGATGGCAAAGGTGGCGGAAAAGTTATCGGCGCTGATACTCTCTTTGTTGAGATATCTAATACCTATAACGACCCAACACCAATATGGGAAGAATTAGCTGTTCTTAGTGCTGAAGAAGAAATGCTTGTATATGAAAATGTTGTTCTCCTCATTCCAGATACTTATATCGGCGACGATGCCAAAATAAGATTTAGACATCGTAGTGAACTTAATGCTGAATCCCGTGGAGTCGGTCTTGATGAGGTTATGTTACCACCTCTTAATACCCCTGTAAACTTCTATCTTGACCCTTATACTCAATCTGATTACGATTCTATCGGAGCAACTGTAGCATATGATATTGATGTTTATAATACTGGTATTCAAGCTGACCGCTATTACATTTCTCTTGCTGGTTCAAAGACCAGAAGAGATGTTCTACTAGAAGAAGCTTTTGAAGGATCATTCCCCCCAAGCAATTGGACTGTAATAGACAATAATCCTTCATGTCCAGGATGGATGCGAAATGATGATTGGGGTCGTGATAACATAACTGGTGGATCTGGTTACTGTGCTGATGCAGATGCAGATGCATCCGGAAGTGCTTCTATCTGGCCAATGGATACTGAATTGATAACACCTGTCTTTAACTTAAATGCTAGTAAAGATGATACTACTCAACTGGTTTTCAAAACTACATATAATTATTTAAGTGGGGATTACGCAGAGGTTGATATCACAACTGATGGTGGAACAAATTGGACAAATCTATTGCACTGGGAAGAAGATCATGTAGAAGAAATTGTTACTGTTGACCTTTCTGATTATGAGGGCAATAGCTGTCAAATTAGATTCCACTATTATGCTGATAGTTGGGATTGGTATTGGGAAATTGATGATGTGATAGTTGAAGGTACTAGTGGCGGTGGCCCTACACCTCCAGAAGGCTGGCCCGTAACATTCTCCGATTCATATATTGATGTTGCACCCGGTGAAATGGGCACATTCACTGCTTATGTGGAAATTCCTGATGATGGCAGTGTTGTTGAAGATGATGTTAATACTTCTACTATTTATGTGGAATCTCAGGAAGACCCACTTATTAATCACGAAGCAGATGTAGTAACTACTGCTCATCCAAAAGACCCTTACGAACCTAATAACACCTTTGCTGATGCAACACCAGCAGAGTATGGTGATGTAACAGAAGGTGCTCAAATTTACTATGACCCTAATTATGCTGATTTTGATGTTGATATCTATAAATTTGATGGTTCAGAAGGTGATGTTGCTTACATAGTATTTGATGTAGCAGATACACTGGACTTTGATGGAGCAATTGCATTGTTTGATGCAGACTCTGTTATGTTAGCTTGGGCTGATGATGGTTTTGGTGGTAATGATGAAGCTCTTCAATATAGATTACTAAATGATGGAACATTCTATGTTATGTTAGGTGGGTGGTCACATGTATTAACAGGACCATTTAAGAAAGAACTTGAACGAACTGAAGCTACAACTTACTATACAGCAAGCTTAGAACTGATACCTTCACCTGGTGTGCTTGTAGAACCTGAAGAATTAACACTGGGTATTATACAAGGCAAAAATACAGTTTCTGATATTCTCTATATTACTAATACCGGAGATGAAGGTGCAATTAATCTTGATTGGGATATTGAGATTGTCATACCTGGTATTGATATTTTCCTTGATGAGGAATTTGGTCATTTCCCACCAGACGGCTGGACTGCAGAAGATAACTGGGTAGGTTCTAACAGTGCTAATGCTGGCGGAACAGCCCCAGAAGCAGAGTTCAGTTGGTATCCTTCTTTCACTGGTATTAGAAGATTAATCAGTCCTGTAATTAACACTGAAGGATATACAAGCTTGCCAATGACTTTCAAACATTATGTTAATGACTATTCTGGTGGTTATACAGTTGGTGTAGCAACAACAAGTGATGGTGGAACAACCTGGAATGATGTATGGACAACAGTTCCAACAGGAAATATTGGACCTGAGACAGTTTCCCTTACTATAGATAACGCAGATGTCGGTTCAGATAACTTCCAGGTATGCTGGTACTTTGATGGTTATTCATTTAACATCAATTACTGGTATATTGATGATGTATATATGGCAACAGGACAGCCTTGGGTTTGGGCTGACCCAGTAGCAGGTTCTGTTCCTCAAGGTGCCACACGAACCAGCACAATAACCTGTGATGATACTACTCTTGAACCTGGAGTATATACCGCAGATATCATTGTTCATAATAATGCAGAACTATACGGAGCTTCAGATGTAACCGTTCCTCTTACCTTAAATGTAGGAGAGGCAGCTGGTGGATTACAAGGCACGGTCACCTTTATCACCACTGGCGAACCTATTGATAGTGTAGAAGTCACTTGTGGAGGCTTTGTTGCATATACTGATTCCAATGGCTTCTATCAATTTGACCCTGTGCCTCCAATTGGTACTTATAACATATTGTATCACAAAGATGGTTTCCTTGATCATTGGGAATATGATATAGTACTTGGACACTGGACAACAGTTCTTGATGTACAGATGTATTTTGATGGACCACGACCAACCGATTTAGTTGCAGAAGGTCAACATCTATGCATAGACCTTACCTGGCATGCACCAGAGTTAGGTGGCGTTACACAAGTAGATTATGTCCTTGATGACAACACTTATGAAAATGGCTGGTGCATTAATCCTGGTTATAATGCATGGCTTGGAAATCTGTTCCCTGTAACCGATACAGGCGAGCTTGTAAGCTTTGATCTTTATGCAGATCCATATGCAGGAGCAACGACAGAGACTGTAACAATAGATGTATTTGATTCGGCTCATAATTTAGTAGGCACATCGGAGCCATTCGTAATACCAGCAGGTACATGGACAACTGTATCAGCCCCTAATATTCCATTTGACGGTGAATTCTATGCAATGGTTCACTGGAATATGCTTGCAGGTCATACTAATTGGTTTGGTTTTGATGAGAATGGACCTAACGCTACTGCTAATTTAGATTGGTATTATGATGGTTCAACCTGGGCACTTCTGCATGTAGTTGCAGGTGCTGACCCTGGTGTGTTTATGCTCCGTGCAACTGCAATGGTGCAAGGAGAATTGAAAGAGATTACTGCTGGTGTGGTTGATTATACTCCAGGTGTATTGCCTGAAGAGGAAATTACTGCAATGCAAAATTCCCTTTCAAGCGACCCTGTTTTCAATCTCCACTATCTAACACCGCCTGATGAACCGGGTTCGTATGAAGTTACAACCTTAACCCGTGACCTTGTTCTTGTAGGATATAATGTGTATAGAGAAGATGTTACGACAGGACCTATCGCTTATATACCTGTTGAAGACCCACGCTATTATAGAGATGAGATTGTAGAAGTAGGAATAGAATATACTTATTGGGTAACAGCAGTATATACAGTTGGTGAATCAGGTCCTTCTAATCTTGCTTCTGCAACACCAATATTCCTTAATATAGAAAACTTTGAACTTGATGACGGCGGTTACACAAGTAATAATCCATCTGGCTGGCAATGGGGTCATGCTACTGCTGGACCTCCCAGCGCACATTCAGGCGAAAATCTGTGGGGAACTGTTCTAAATGGAAATTATATTGATAATGCAAGTTGGACATTAGATACTCCTGATGTAACTCTTACCAGTGCTGTCAGTACACTGATGTTCTACCATTGGTATAATACAGAGAACAGCTGGGACGGAGGAAATGTAAAGATCTCCACTGACGGTGGAACAACATGGACTGTTATCATCCCAGAAGGTGGTTACCCTGATGACTCTATTGTTGGACTTGGTGGTGAGCCAGGTTACACAGCCAATTCAGGTGGTTGGGTCGTTGCTGTATTTGACCTTGCTGATTACATAGGTGAAACTGTTCAATTAAGATGGGACTTTGGTACTGATAGCTCTGTTCATAGTTATCCCGGCTGGTATATTGATGATGTAATACTTGGTATTAACCCCAATCCGCCAGATTATGGTGCACTGCAAGGAACTGTTACAGACGGATGGGGTAATGGAATTGGAGATGCTATTATTACAGCAATCGGAAACTTGCACCCATTAGAACGCTACTGTGTTACAACCAATGAAGATGGTTATTATGAAATTGACCCAATCATTGCTCAATTCTATAACTTCACTTGTGAAGCAGAAGGTTACCTTGCATTTACCGATACATTTACTGTCCTACCCGGTGAAACCTATGTAGAAGATGTTGTTATGGGTAATCCTTTAATAAGAGTAGAGCCTGATTCTCATGTAGTAACACTTGCACCAGCTGATACAACCACAAGAGTAATTACCGTATATAACGATGGTAATGCTCCATTAGAATGGGGTAGCTCCATTGAACAGTTAGGAGTAGATTTACTTACTAATAGATTTGAAGGTGTTACCTCTACCTCATCCTGTGCTGAGGTTGACCCGAATCAAACTACTCCATATAATCCACCTTCAAAGGATATATGGGATATCCTATTTGCTTATGATGTAGATGGTCCTTCAGGTTTAACTGGCTTAGTATCAGCAGAATCTGATGGTGATTATTTGTATACTACAAAATGGAGTGGAAGTGGAGAAATTGCTAAGTTTGACCTTGAAGGCAACTATATTGAGACATTCTATATCTCTGGTGTTACAAATCTAAGAGACCTTGCTTATGATGGAACCTATTTCTATGGAAGTGATGCAAGTAGTTATATCTGGCAAATGGATTTTGATACTCAGACTTTAGTCAGCACAATCCCATGCCCTGTGGCTGTTCGTTCTATTGCTTACGATGAAGATAATGATGCATTCTGGGTAAATAACTGGTCAGAAGACCTCAAACTTGTTGATAGGTCAGGAAATGTTCTTAACACCATCCCTGCACCACCAAGTATGTATGGTTCTGCTTATGATAATATATCAGAAGGTGGACCATATCTCTGGATATTCACAGGTACTTCTACTGGAGCACCATGTCAAGTTGAGCAATATGACCTTAACACCCTAACTCTTACAGGAGTAACCCATAGTGTAAGTGGAGATTTTCCTGGCACAATAGCTGGTGGTCTGTTTACATCCGGAGAT
>JAGGUR010000107.1 GCA_021158425.1 Candidatus Cloacimonadota bacterium
AATGTCCAAGATGTTGAAGTAACAGCAATATTAACAACCCCACCCAATACAGAAACAACTGTGAATCCTGATGAAGATGGAAACTACTTTTTAGATATATCGTCAGGAACTTATGATGTTACTGCCTCATTAACAGGATATAATCCTTCAAGTTATTATTCTGTAAATGTTGCTAATCAAATAGTAATTTTAGACTTTACTCTATCGCCTCCTCCACCTGGTATGATTAAAGGAACAGTGGATATCAATGAAGGAACTGGTAATATATTAGAAACTGAAGTATCTGCCGGAGGAATAACTGTACATCCCTATGGTGTAGAAGACCCTTATAATCCCGGTGTTATACTTTATTATGAATATGAAATTGAAATTGCACCAGGAACTTATAATGTTAGCGCCTATTTGGCTGGTTATAGGGACTCTACAATAACAAATGTGGTTGTTCAATCTGGACTGATAACTGAAAATATCAATTTTATATTACAACTCATTAGATATGAAGGTTATATTGAGGGAACTGTTACTCTCTATGATGGAACAGGCAATGTTGCGGATGTTGAAGTAACAGCAGATACTGTAACAGTCCATCCAGATGTTAATGGTGATTACCAAATTGAGATATTAAGTGGTACCTATGATGTTATTGCTTCATTAGATCATTATACAGGTGTTACTATTAGTGATGTAGAAGTTGTAGCAGAAGATACAACAAGAAATATTGATATGACATTGCTTAATTGGGAAGTAATTCAAGGCACACAATTTGTTATGACAGTATATGCAACAGTTACTTATGATGGTAAATTTGTTGAACATATAGGTAGTAACCAGGTAGCTGCTTTTGGACCAGGAGGTGATTGCCGTGGGGTTGCAGTATGGCAAACCGGTAATCATCCGTTATGGAGTAATTACTGGGACTTAAACGGTTATTGGTATTTTACAATTGTTAGTGATGATAACTCTGGTGAAGATATTAGCTTCAAGATGTATGAAACCGAAACAGACAGCATTTATGACTGTGTTGAAACAATAACTTTTGAGGATTGCACTGATAACGCTATTAACTTAAATGCACCCTCACCAACACGAAATCAAAACTTCGGGCTGATTGAACATTGGAATTGGATATCATTTAATCTCCATCCACCTGATCCTTCAATTGTTACAATATTCGCACCATTAACTCCAGATGACATATTCCAAGTTAAAGAGCAATATAATTCTACAACATATACACCTGGAGTAGGATGGGGACCAGGACTTACTGAAATAACCGATGGTGAAGGTTATCTAGTGTATATGAATAATGCTGTTGATACATTTACTGTGAGTGGCACCGCAATTAATCCAATAATAAATCCAATTAACTTATTGCCAAATTGGAATTGGGTTGGATATTATCCTTATGTCTCACTTACTTTATCTGAAGCATTAGCTTCAATAAGTGCGACTGTGGTAAAGACACAGGACAAATCTGCCATATATAGTGGTGGCTGGGTTGGTGATTTAATCCAATTGGAACCAGGAGTAACTTATAAAATTAATGTACCTGATTCTTCTGTATTAATTTATCCTCTTATTGAAAATGACAAGTCTGAACCTCTATATAAGAAAAATAACGATTATAATCAAGCAGGATGGCAATTAATCACAGGGACACAATATAATATGATAGCTATGGCAGATATAAAAATCGATAATGAAACTATTGGCAACTTTGATAACTATATTGTAGGAGTTTTTGATAATGAAGGTAATTGTCGTTCTGTTGGGAAAAAAGTGTATGATTTTTGGTATTTTACTATAGTTGGTAATGTAAATGGAGAAGAATTATATTTCAAAGTTTATGATATGGTTACTGAAGAAACATTTAAAAGTAATGAGGAAATAATCTTCCAAAATGATGCTATTGTTGGCTCTCCCGAGAAAGCTGTTATTGTAACTTGTAATGGTTCAAATAGTGATATTCCAGAAGAGTATAATTTATATAATTCCCATCCCAATCCTTTCTATAACTCAACTTCTATAAAGTATCAAATTCCAGAAAGAACTAAAGTTAATATCTCAATATATAATATTCTTGGTCAAAAAGTAAAAACCTTAGTTAATTCAACAAAAGAACCGGATACATATATTGTAAAATGGGATGGAAAAGATGCTGAAAATAACTCATTACCAAGCGGAATATATTTCTATAAACTAACTACTGGTAAATATACTAAAATTCAGAAATTAATAAAACTTAAATAATTGCAGTTAACCAATAAAAGGAAAGGTAGCTTTAAATAAACCGCCTTTCCTTTTATCCAAATTTTTATATGTGAGTTAATAAGTTAATTTCACATAGAGCATAGTAGAAGAATTGATGAAAATAAAGATTTTTATTCTTATCTTATTATTAATATTTGTAAATCAATTTTTATATGCAGACCCACCAAACTGGGAGCATATATATGGAACTGAATATTCAATGGTCTTAATGGCAGAAGTTACATTTGATGGAGGAGTATTTGAAGGAAATGGGAATAATATGTTAGGTGCGTTCGGGCCTGATGGAGTATCTGATTGCCGAGCAGTAGGCATCTGGCAACCAGCCAACCCACCTTACTATGATGGATATTGGTATCTTACTATCGTGGGAGATGTAAATGGACAAGAGATATATTTTAAAATATATGATGAAGTGACTGATTCAATTTATGATTGTAATGAGATTATTGTCTTTGAAGATGGAGAAACTATTGGCAGCCCAGTTGAACCCTATATGCTAACATCATATTTAACTGATGTCAATGATTCTAATATTCCTCCAGTATTCCAATTAAGCCAAAACAT
>JAGGUR010000035.1 GCA_021158425.1 Candidatus Cloacimonadota bacterium
AGAAGCTACTTATAAGCAACGTGGAAGACTGGTTCGAAAAGGGGTTCAGCTACACCTTCGAATTCCCAGATGGCACGAAAGACCCTCAGAGAGTCCTGTCTGTAGCCGACATGGTCGTGAAAACGTAGAGAGGTGGTATTATGAAGGTTAAAGATTATGTAACTGATAAAGATGTTCTCAGAGAAATTTGGCTTGACGAATCGGACTTAGAATTTATAGTTGAAGGCTATGAATTCGAAGAGGATGAAATGAAGGAAATGGACACAGAACCGGAGTTCGAAGGAGATTATTTCTACAAAAGGTTCAAAACTTTCAGAGAGGCAGTAAAGAAATACTTAGAACTATTGGAAATGGGATGGGAAGTTGTTAGGTTTAGTATCCACATTAAGACACCTAACAAATTGAACAACATAGGGTTAAAGTTGGATTTCTATGTAGGGGAATTCAGAACATCTTTAGGAGTAATGATAAACACGACTAAGCTATGCGAAAACTATGCCAAAAAATTGATTGAAATTGAAAAGATTTTAAGGAAGGTTGAACCATGACGATAGTAGTATTCGATGATTGGAAATCATATATCCATGTCCTTGTTGGGATAGTAACTTGGTTCTTTCCACTACTTTTATTTATATACATTACCTACGAAGTGGTAGAATATCTATACAAGAAAAGAAAAGGTAGGGAGTCTTTCAAACAATTTGTTGGTGATTTCATCGAATTCTATATAGGTTACTACATGGGTAGAGGTTTAGAATTGATATGGTGTAATATTAACAACTTTTTAGCTAATGTCCGATGATGAGCATGGGTGGACACCGAGTGGACATGGGATGAAGAAATCAACTCAACATCTGATACGTGATGAATTCGGGATTCTGACCGCATCCGTGATGAAGAAAAGGTCGCTCTGAGGTATTTTCTTTTTTCACCATTTCGACAATTTACCAAATTACTATAACAGACATGGGTTCGACAATCGTCCAGAATTTATAACATCTACTACGTAGTAAATTTCGAAAACCTTATATACACCTTATGACATAACTATTACATAGAGGTGGTGTAAAATGGGTTGGAAAAGTGTTGGTGTAAAGGAAGATGTGAAGAAAATTATTGATGAAATCGCAAGGAGAAGAGGATTCAAGAAATATCAAGTCATAGAGCTTGCAATAAGGCAATTCGCAAAGGAGCAAAAGTATGGTAAGAAGGAAAAGAAGTACCATTGGGGATACGACATCGACAGGGAGCTATGGTATGCATTCAAACTAGTGAACTCAATAGCACAACTGAAATTCGCTGTCGAAGAGTTCAACGACGAGGACAGAGTTATCTTCTACAAGAAACTAACCATGCAGACGATAAACCAGATAGAAGAGAGGCTTGGAATTGACTTAGACAATGTCAAGAAGGCACTTGAGAAGTTCCTAGAGAATCCAAATGGTAGAACTAAAGCAGACTTAAACGACGAAACAAAGATAGCGATGGCGAGAATTCTCTTTCAATAATATTTTTAGAGGTGGTGAAAATGGGAATTTGGATAATATGTAGGATTTGTGGAACAAAGACATACTATCCACACATAAACACAACGAACAAGAGAAAGCTCTTCGAATGGGGATGTTGGGATTGCTGTGATTTCGCAATATCTCAAAAATACTTGGTCGGGTCTGGAAGAATGATTAGGTTGGAATTCGATGTCATTAAGGAGTGATGTCCGATGGTGGACGTAACATGGGATATAATAAAAGCTGGAATGGCTGTAGCAGTTGGAACTTACACAATGATGGTGTTGTTCTTAGCTTTCGTTGGAATTTCAGCTGTAATAATATCGGCAATAATTGCGGGAATTATGAAATTGGGAGAGGTGATAATTGATGTTGCGAAGCATATCTCAAATAGAAAAAGTGCTAAACAAAGGAGAACCTAAGAGAAGATGTATGGTTTGCAAGCATTGGAGACCAGAGACGGAATGCACGGGGAAATGTATGCTAGGAACTCCACCGATATACAAGTATCCCAATTACGTTTGCTCAAGATTTGAGCATTTCTAATTTTTCTTTTATTTGTTTTAGTAATACACCTTCACATGCAGCTCCAGAGGATATCGGTTATCTATAACTTCAATTTCAAGCCTGTAATTCTTGAGATATCCTTGAACATATTTTCTTGTCCTATGTAGAATGCTTATTGCATAAGTTTTACGGCTTTCTGCAACTGTTAAGTCGGTTAGAAGGCTTTTAGCAATTCTTTCAATTATTTCATCAGGAACGCTGGTCAATTCTTCTTTTATCTTTTTCTTTATTTTGCTTTCAAGTGTTTCTTGCTCATCAATCGCTCTAAATTCTTCTTCAGTATAAATTTCAGTTGGGTTTATTTCGTTGTCCTTAGGGTATCTTACCATGTATTAACCTACTCCCAACTAAGATATATATACTTACCTCTTACTTGGTTAAGGGTTAGTATTTTTTAAATTTAATAATTTCAACGAAAGATTTATATTTAGCCCACTACAAATCTAATATCGGGGGGAAAAAGAGAGGGGGTGAGTTGAGGTATGCCATATAGGGACTTTACGGACAGGGTTGAGAACTACGACTTGGCAGTTATACCTGACGTAGTGAAGACAAAGTTCGAGAACAGAAAGACTAAGATGGTTCAGTTGCAGCAGAGAGGACAGGCAACCCTTACCGACATGGAGAAGAAGGTCAGGGACATCCTCGACGAGAACGGTATCTTTGGAGTGTTCAGAGTTCCTTACTTGAACCTTGCAAGAGCCTTGTTCAGAGCCAAGGGACACCAGAGCGGTCTTGCTTTGCAGAAGACTGCAAACGCATGGAAGCAGAAAGCAGTTGCAGAGGGTCTTGACCCAGACATCGTCGACAAGATTGTAGAGGTTGTGATTGGTGCTGCTGCATACGCTTGAAAGCAGTAAACAGTAGTGTCTGAATTTTAATTTCACTCTTTTTTTACTAAATTTTTTTGAACTATTTTAACCGTTAGCAACGTTTATTTATAGTATAAACTACATTCTAACATGGCAGGTAGAATAGTATACATCTCACCGTTGCAAGCGGATTCCATGTTAAACCAAGCAAACTTGTTCAAAAAGCTGTTGCAAGAATGCGGTTACGATGCTGTATTCAAATCGACTATTACAGTTGAAGACTTAAACAATGATGATGTAGCTGGAGCGATATGGTTTCAATTAGCTACTATAAATTTCATCGGTGATGCTGTAGTTCCATACATTTTAGGTAAAAAACCCAAGGTTCTATATGTTACAATCGAAGGAGTACCAACAAGGGGAAACGTAGCACATTCAAACATCAAGCGTTGCGAGTTCATAGCTGTAAGTAACTTTGTTAAAGAATGCTTACAGTCTGTAGGATTAAAAGTAAGAAATGTAGTTCACCATGCTATTGACTGGAAGCTATGCGGTGAAGTCCACAAGAGGAACATAATCCAGAGAAGAAAAATCGAGCAATACGCAAAGGACAGAGTTAAGTTCATCGTAGTGGCGAGGAACGACCCACGTAAAAACCTCAAAGGCTTAGCTGATGCGATGCGAATTCTAAACAATAAAGGATACGAGAAGGATTACGTAGTATTCCTAATCACCGAAGACTCTGCAAAGCAAATATTCCAAGGGATAAACAACGCAGTATTCATAAAAGGTTTCGGTGGTTCGGCACATGAATTCGTTTTAGGCTACATGGCTTGCTGTGATTACCTCATTCATCCTGCATTTAGTGGTGGATTTGAATTGCCAATTTTGGAGGCTAATGCTGTCGGTATTCCAGCAATACATGTAGATGCACCGCCAATGAACGAATTTACCTCACCAGAATTCAATTTTATGTTCAATTACATCGATAAGCAGGCAGTAAAGTGTAACATGTATCAATATTGGATATTCCACATCTTCACTCCAGACATGCTCGCCGAAATGATTGCTTACGCTATCGACATTTACAAAGACCACAAGGACGAATATCAAGAATATTGCACAAAGGCAAGGGAATGGACAAAGAACTGGGATTATCACGTTAAATACGTTGAACTGATGAAGGAGCTTAGGCTTGCAATTCCGAGAGATTTGATTGACTATGTTAAACACGGTCTGGAGTGGATTACCGAAATAAGGTGATTAAAAATGGTGAGGAGAGACCCCTTTGAAAGCATAATCGACAGGAAGGAGAAGTACATAGAACACACAGCTACCACAGATTGGATAAGCTTAAACATGCTTAGATGGGAATTCGAATTACCTAAGATAGACTTATCAATCGGTTTCAACCTAAGTTTTAATTTCTTGCTGGATTTCTATCTTGCTGTGGATTTACA
>JAGGUR010000125.1 GCA_021158425.1 Candidatus Cloacimonadota bacterium
CATTTATAATTGTCTCTTTTGTGTTCATACCTCTCCATTAGAAGAGACGGTTATTTAAAGGTAACGATAAAAGCGATGGGCCGCTGGTGTGAAGGTAAGTCCTCTATCTCTTAAATTCGCGAGTTAAAACCGGAAATGAATTTTGTCTGGGTTTTGGGGATTGAAACAATTGATGTTAAGCTATCATAAAATCTTATTTTAGCTTCCGTTTCTTCATCTTCCATATTTTGCTATCTCCTAAGCCTCTCCACCCGCATTGAAATGTGGGGCATCCCATTGCTGCAGGCCCAGCTTTCGTGGAAAACACTTTTTCAGGATATTGCATTTAAACTTGACAGTTCCGCTTTAGCTTTCTAATTCTCTGTTAACTCTTTCACAGTCCTCTTTAGTTCTTAACCCAAGAAGTTCTATGGCATGCTCTTTAGTTTTAGCTTTAAAAATAGATGCCGTGCTGCCAGCATGTACAAATCTAATATCTAGTGCTGGTCCCACTCCCCCTCCCTTTTTAGGTCTTCTGGATACAGGGCTACATTTGACTTTTATTCCTCTCTCGTTCATATCCCTAATAAGGTCTTCTCTTGATCCCCAGTTTCCTACAATTATTTTATCTTCCTCCAATTTAATCACCTAAACTAACCATTAGGATGCGGTCTTGACCAAGTGTAAAAAATTTCATCTTTATTACTTTAACCAGATCACCTATATATGGTGATTTAATTGTATAAAAAGGCATACCATAAAAAAATTATCCGGGAAATTTGGGAGAAGAATCGGAGAGTGACGTATCGGGACTTTATGGGACAATTAAAAACGAACGAAACCGCGCATATCACCGCACCGACATTTTCTCGAATTCTCAACGAATTCTTGCAAGAGAACGGCATCATAAAATATCGTAGTCCCGAGTTGCAAACCATTTTGCGAGGGGCAATTAGCGAAGCTATTACCAGGGGACTTCATGAGCGGGATGAGCTTAGAAGCTATGTAACCAACTTTTTAAGAACACGATGGATATATTCTCCTTCCCCTTTGGTGCTCGATCGGTTTATTGGTAATATCGCCAAAGATGCCTTGCGAACATACGAAGCGGAGAATATTCATTGCATCTCGAATACTATCGGCAAGGAACTCACTTCTTTAGAGTTTGTGAAGGAATTTATGAACCATAACCAATACAGAAAGTTCCCTCCAGTGCACGAAGGGAAACTGGGGATAAGGAAAGCGACCTCAGAATTCGAGACAATGTTGCAAATCAAAAATATGTTTCAGAACGAAGGGATCGAGTTTTCGGGAACACTACAATTGCCCGGCATCCATTTTTCAAAAGAACTCATTGAAAAACGTCCCCCATCAAAGATAGAGCGGGCTTCAAAAAGACTATTCGCGGCTCATCTCATCAAATATTATGCTGCTCGCTATCAGGATTCAATTGATGCGATAGTCCAGTGCTTCATTAAGGCGGCGAGATTGATGCGATTCCGTGCCAATAAATTCTATGACGAGAACTCTGGTAAAGATAGCAGGGCATTTCTCGAAGAGAGCAATGCGCAATTCCAAGAGATTCTCGATGCAATGAAATCAGGGGAGATCTCCGTTCTTGAAGATTACAAAGAGTTTTTTGAAATAGTTGCTCAGAAAACAGGGTATTACCATAAAAAGGAAGGATACTATGACGCTCTTGCCTCCAGATACAAGTATTCGCGGATACTATCTACGAAGATAGCCCCTCTTGAATTCGAGGGATTGGATGAGGCGTCAAATGCTCTTGTTGAGGTGCTGGGTGAGGTATTCTCCCAGCGAAAATTCAATGAACCCGTGAATATCAAAGTTGTCGATCGCATGGGATTCCTCAGAGCACCTCAGGATAAACTGACAGACCGAAGGATATTTGAGCCGTTGGTTTTAGTGACACTTGCTGATTTTATCGCCAGTGGGAGGATAATCGTGAAACATTCCATGCGATACAGAGATAAATGGACTGATGTTCCAGATATTGAGATTGCTGATACAAATCTGGACAAATACGCTGATAGTATGAAGTCTGAACTGGACAATGTCTGGAAAGCCTTCGCCACATATGCTCACACACATCCAGAGATATGCCGTAAAGGAAGAATCAACGAAAAAAGGCTTCCCTCACCCATAAGGAAAGATGAAGAAGTAATCAGAAAAGCGAAGATTGATGCGTTCATAGAATCTTTAGAAGTAACAGATATATCCGAGATACTTTGGTCGGTCCACGAAATGACCGGATTTCTGGACTGTTTCAAACTCGTAAATTCGAGTTATCACGGCAATATCCTGCCCGAAGAAGAGCGGACAAAACTCGCTCTGATCACAGTGTTAGCAAGAGGCATGAATATCGGCTTAAAGGGCATGGTGAAATCATTACAGGGAAAGTATGGTATCGGACGGCTTACAAACTTCGATGAAAATTACGTGTCAATTGGGATTTTAGAGGAAGCAAACCGAGCTATAGTTCGAGAATGGGATGCATTGAACTTTGGAGATACGTGGGGTGATGGCTGCGGTTGTTCATCCGATGGCAAGGTCACGTTTTCATTCGTAAACAACCTGCTCTCGCGCTTTCATTACAGAAAGGGGCGAATGGGCGTCACAATCTACTGGTTCGTGCGAAATGACTGGATAGCAAATTATGTGCAGGTCATAGGGAACGATGAATGGGAATCGTGGTATGTCATTGACGGGCTACTGAACTCGTATTGTGACAAAGAAGTCCGGCAATCATGCGGGGATACACAGGGCCAATTGCTCTCCCTTTGGGGTTTGGGAGCATTACTTGGGCTGGATATCAGAGCCCGGTTCAGAGACCTCAAGAATGTGAAGCTTTATAAGAGCAGTGGGGATTTCGCTGTGGAACCTCTGACAGAGGTAGATCCTATTGATTGGGAGATAATAAAGAAGTGTATCCCATCGGTATTGAAGTTAGTTGAAGCAATAAAATCGAATGAAATTCGTTCAAAGGACTTCTTGAGTACCGGGAATATCTACGACGAGAGGGGTATTAATGTCGCAGAGGGGCTGAGAGAAATCGGGAAACTTTATCGGACAAAATTTATATTGAGATATCTGATGGACAAAGAGATGCAGCAGGATATCCGAGAGGGATGTAATAGGGCGGAGTTCTGGAATAAATTTCAAGATGCTGTTTTTTGGGGAAAAGGAGGTGTAATATCCTCAAATAATCCAAATCAACAGCGTGCATCCGTACTATTTTTGATGTTGGTTATGAATGCCATCGTCTTCTACAATAAAGCCGTTTTCGGAGAAAGAATCGTAAAAGACATGGAAGGCATGAATATGCATCCCGCTTTCTGGCAGTATATTAATTTTATTGGGCAATTTCATATTGATATATTCAAAAACGTGGATGGTTGACATTTCATTGAAAATGAAAGAAATTGCAGTTGGTCAATACCGTATCCTGAAATAATGAATAGAAACTGGATGGAAGTTGAGGACAGAGAGATCAAAGACCGATTTGATTTAGCTGTTTGTTCTCATTTCCTGTGGCAGGTGCGCGACCTCGAAAAGCACCTGGAAAAGATGGAGAACGCTTCACGGAAATATTGCGCAGTGATACAACCTGCGGGAAGAGACAGCATGGTGAAGGAGATGTGGACGGAAATAACCGGGAAGGATATAAGGGCGAGTTTGACCCGGATGCCGATTACTTTGCTTATTTGATACTGCGACAGTGGGAGAGGTTGGTA
>JAGGUR010000044.1 GCA_021158425.1 Candidatus Cloacimonadota bacterium
GGACCAAGTATTTATGTGCCAATAACAAGCCATAATTACGGTTCTGTAAGACTTAATGCATATACTCGCTGGTTTATGGAGATTCAGAATATTGGTGATGAGACCTTAGTAATTGATAGTATTTACTGTGACGATACTCACTTTACTGTGGATTATGATATAAGTTTTCCAGTAAATATCGGCGTTCTTGATACTGTTCAAATTGGCGTCTGGTTTAATCCTGAAGAAGCTATTTTATATGAAGGAACATTGTTTATAGAAAGCAATGACCCTGATAGCAATCCATTTGAAATTACTTTAGAAGGAACCGGCGATGATTCACAATATGAAATTGGAGAAACTTTATGGCAATATCATATTACGACGAGCTGGGATAATAGTCCAAAAGCTATTGCACCTATTTCCGATATTAATGGTGACGGAATTAGTGATGTTATAATCTGTTCAGAGGATAATTATGTTCGTTGTTTTAATGGAAATTCTTCAGGGAATGCAGATGTTCTATGGGAACGATTTGTCTATTCCGGAGCTATCCATTCCCAGTCCGGGTTAACAATAACAGATGATATTAATAGTGATGGCTATAATGATATAGTAGTTGGGACTGCTTGGGGTGACCGCTCAATCATTACACTCTCAGGTAAAACAGGTAATATTATTTGGAAGCACGATACACATGAATACGGTGGTGGAGGTTGGGTTTATCAAGTAAACTGTAATTATGATTATAATAATGATGGAGTTCTTGATGTTTTGGCTGCTGCTGGAGATGATGGAACTTCGCACACAGGTCCACGAAGAATTTATTGCCTTGATGGATTAACAGGTGTATCAATTTGGGAATGCTTTATAAATGGACCCGCATTCTCTGTAATCGGTATTGAAGATTGTACTGGTGACGGACAACCAGATGTTTTGGCTGGTGCTTCTAATGAAGGTGAAACCACAGGTTATGCTTATGGCATTAATGGAGCAACAGGTAATATAATTTGGACATATACTACAACCGCTACATCAGTTTGGGCATTAGAACAGTTAAATGATATTAATGAGGATGGAATTAAAGATGTGATTATCGGTGATTACTTCGGGCATTTTTATTACCTTGATTCCACAAATGGAACGGTACTTCATACCGGTAGTGTTGGTGTAGCAATTATACTCCAATTCATAAAATTGAATGATGTTAATGGCGATGGGAATCCTGATTTCGGAGTTGCTCATAGCAGTAACAGTATGGTACAAGTAATTGATGGATATTCTGGAGCTTTTGTCTGGTCGCATTCAGTTGCAGACCAACCGTGGAATGCTTCAAGAATTGCTGATGTAAGTGGAGATGGAATTGATGATATTGTTGTTGGCACATTATTTAATAGCAACTATGCTTACTTCCTTAATGGAGTAGATGGCTCAGAAATAGAATCTATTAACACAGGAACACCCGTTGATGCAATCGCTTCTATTCCGGATATTGATGGAAATGGTTCAATGGAAATGGTGGTTGGCGGTAGAAATGGCTGGGTATATTGCTATTCAGGAGGATTCAATGCAGTGGCAGTTGATGAGCATCAAACCCAGAATGATAATTTTATATTGTTGAAAAATTATCCAAATCCGTTCAGCACCTCAACTACAATTTCTTTTTCATTAACCACCGAGAACACCGAAGACACTAAAATTTCAATCTATAATCTCAAAGGACAGCTTGTAAAACAATTTTCAATAGTAAATAGTCAATTGTCAATTGAATGGGATGGAAAAGATTTTTCTGGAAAATCAGTTTCAAATGGAGTTTATTTCTATCAACTTGAAGCTAACAATTTCAAATCAGAGATTAGGAAAATGATTTTGATAAGATAATCTATATGGATTTTCAACTACAACACAAAATTAGGTAAGGAAGAAATGCCGAAAGAAAAGATTAATGTCATAAGTAGGTAAAGAATTATATTAATCAATTATAACAAAGTTAGATAATTAAAATAAAAAGCTAACAAAAATAAAAAGGAGTGAATATGAAAAGAGTAATCTTTATAATAACTCTCTTATCTATGCTCTTGCCTATAGGGCTTGTCGCAAGAGATGGTGGAGATATTATATGGTCATACTATGCCCAAAATGAGCCCTGGGATTATCACCATATTCGGTCAATAAAGAATATAGCCGATGTGAATGGAGATGGACACGAAGATGCTCTTGCAGTTTCTGAAAATGACACATTATATTGTCTATCTGGTGAGACAGGTGATGTTATATGGACATTTACTGCAGACCCCTGTTATATTACAAGAGGACTTACTTCAGTTCCGGATTTAGATAACGATGGAATATCTGATGTTATGCTTGGAACTATTTGGGGCACAAGAAAGGTTTTTGCCATTTCAGGTGCAACAGGAGGAATTATCTGGCAGTACGATACACATGAGTATGGAACTGGTGGATGGATATATGAAGTTGCTCCTATGAGTGATATGGATGGTGATGGCATCACAGATATTCTTGCAGGTGCGGGTGGAGATGCACATCGCGCATATCTATTCTCGGGTGCTACAGGGACGAAAATATGGGAGTATTCTCCTGGTCCTTATGCAGTTTTTGGTATTCGTGCGGTAGGGGATTTGAATGGAGATAGTAATCCTGATGTTGTTATAACCACTGGAGACCATGTTCCATCTGCTTTTAGAACCATTGCTCTGAATGGAAGTGATGGCAGCGAGTTATGGAATATCCTGCTGACTGATACAGGCTGGACTGTTACACCCATTGGCGATATTAATTCAGATGATGTGAATGATGTCGCTGTTGGCACTATGGACGGTAAAGTTATTGCATTTTCAGGTGTTGATGGCACTGTGATATGGACAAGAAATATAGGAGGTTATGTTGTAGACCTTTATCCATTACCTGATATTAATGAAGACGGAATCCCAGAACTTCTTCCTTCTGGAACAGGCATGAGCTCTTTCTATTGTATAGATGGACTCACAGGAGATGTTATCTGGTCAACTCCTGCAGCTGACCAGGTCTTCACATCGGTTGCTATTCCTGATATTTCTGGAGATGGTATATGGGATGTTGTTGGTGGGACTGGTTATTCTAACTGCATATTCTATGCAATAAATGGTGTGACTGGCGACAATCTCTGGACTAAAGATATGAGTAGTAGTGTTGAATCTGCTTGGTGGATAGAAGATATAGATAATAATGGCTCTTCAGATATTCTCGTTGGATTACGAGATGGCTGGATATATGCACTCGCTGATGGGAATCCTGTTGGCGTGGATGACACAATTGAAATTCAAAAAGAACTCAGACTTTATCAAAATTATCCCAATCCCTTCAGTGGTTCAACAACGATTTCTTTTTCAGCCACAGATTTAAACAGATTCTCACAGATTAAAATCTATAATCTCAAAGGACAGCTTGTAAAACAATTTTCAATAGTAAATAGTCAATTGTCAATTAAATGGGATGGTAAAGATTTTTCAGGGAAAGCAGTTCCAAATGGTGTATATTTCTATCAACTTAAGA
>JAGGUR010000042.1 GCA_021158425.1 Candidatus Cloacimonadota bacterium
AAGACCGATGAGAAATCGGTCCACCAAAAGTCTAAGGTTTCCTGAGTAAAGTTAATCTGCTCAGGGTTAGTCGGTCCCTAAGAAGAGGCCGAAAGGCGTATTTGATGGGAAAGCAGTTAAAATTCTGCTACCCGATATAGATAGTGATGGGATGACGCAGTAATGCGAGGAAGTCTGGTGTTGGAAATCCAGATTTAAGTCGGTAGGTAGGATGAGCAGGAAAATCCACTTATCTATTACCGAGAGGCTAATACGAGTCACATAAGTGACAGAAGTTCCTTTACAAAGCTGCCAAGAAATAATCTCTAAACGATTAATCTATATCGGTCCGTACCGCAAACCGACACAGGTAGACGAGGAGAGTATCCTAAGGTGTTCGAGTTAACTCTGGTTAAGGAATTAGGCAAAATGACCCCGTAACTTCGGAAGAAGGGGTACCATTAAAGGTGAAGAGTTTCGCACTCAGAGCTTTTGATGGTCTCAGTAAATAGGCCCAAGCGACTGTTTATCAAAAACACAGGTCTATGCAAAGTAGTAATACAATGTATATAGACTGACACCTGCCCGGTGCCGGAAGGTTAAATGGATGGCTTAGTAAGGATAGCAATATCCTCGCAAAGGTCAGAAATGAAGCCCCGGTAAACGGCGGCAATAACTATAATTGTCCTAAGGTAGCGAAATTCCTTGTCGGGTAAGATAATTGCCCCTTAAGAAAGTGATTTCTTAAGCAAATCCAGCTAATAACGGTAGAACTCTAACAGAAAATTGCAGGCAATGCTGAGGGTAATACCGTGGGAAGTCTCCCGATTATAATCGGGATGACCCCGTAACGACTGAGGTTTTAAACCGAGATGATAGTTTATATCTTGATTAGTCAGGATAAATTTATGGCTATCATAATACGCTGGACTCTTAACTTTGATTCTTATAGAAAGGATGATAAATGGATATTATGTCTTATTTATCAGGTTATGTAGATGGAGAAGGAAGTTTTTGTGTCTCTTTTTCACCAAGCAAAAGGCATTTGCTAGGCTGGGAAGTAAGACCAAGCTTCTCTGTTAGTCAAAATTACAATCGGGCTGAAGTCCTAAATTTACTTAAAGAATATTTTGATTATGGAACAATTAGACCTGACCGCTCTGATAATACATTGAAGTATGAAATAAGGAGTATAACAGTTCTAATTGAAAAAGTTATTCCTCACTTTGAAGAATATCCTTTATTATCAAATAAGCAGAAAGATTTTGAGATTTTTGCGGAGATTTGTAAAAAGATCTACAGAAAAGAACATTTAACAAGCAAGGGTTTTGCAGAGATTGTTAAACTTGCTTTTTATATGAATCCTTCTGGAATTCGTAAATATTCTCAAGATTTTATTTTGAAAAGTATCAAGTTAAGATGATGATATAGTCTATACCTCTGGAAACAGGGGAGTAATATGAAGTTCCGACCTGCACGAATGGTGTAACGACTTGGGCGCTGTCTCAACCAGGGACTCGGTGAAATTGCAGTGGCGGTGAAGATGCCGCCTACCCGCGAAAGGACGGAAAGACCCCGTGAACCTTTACTGCATTTTGATATTGTATTTTGGTACTATATGTGTAGGATAGGTGGGAGGCTGTGAAGTTCCGACGCAAGTCGGAATGGAGCCATCCTTGAAATACCACCCTTATAATATTGAGATACTAACTCCTGCCTTTATGAGGTATGAGTACAGTGTCAGGAGGGCAGTTTGACTGGGGCGGTCGCCTCCTAAAAAGTAACGGAGGCGCACAAAGGTTCCCTCAGCGTGATTGGTAACCACGCGTAGAGTGTAAAGGCATAAGGGAGCTTAACTGTGAGACCGACGGGTCGAACAGATGGGAAACCAGGTCTTAGTGATCCTATCTCTCTGTATGGAAGGGGGATAGCTTAACGGATAAAAGGTACTCCGGGGATAACAGGCTTATAGCTTCCGAGAGTTCATATCGACGAAGCTGTTTGGCACCACGATGTCGGCTCATCGCATCCTGGGGCTGGAAAAGGTCCCAAGGGTATGGCTGTTCGCCATTTAAAGCGGTACGCGAGCTGGGTTCAGAACGTCGTGAGACAGTTCGGTCCCTATCCTTCGTGGGCGGTAGATGTTTGAAGAGAGCCTCATTTAGTACGAGAGGACCGATGAGGACAGACCTCTGGTGAACCGGTTGTGACGCCAGTTGCATCGCCGGATAGCTAAGTCTGGAATGGATAACTGCTGAAAGCATATAAGCGGGAAGCCAACTCTAAGATTAGACATCCTTAAGACCCCTTGGAGACTACAAGGTTGATAGGTTACAGGTGTAAGTTCAGTAATGAATTTAGCCGAGTAATACTAATTGGTCAAAGCCTTACTCCTTTCTTTTTACTTTAGGGTGTGGAATATAATAAACCCTGTTTGTTATTTATACCATAAGATAGCACATATTTCAATGAGTTTATTATGATTATCAAAAAGGGATTAATTTATTCCACCCCCTAAATCACTACAATTTTTGGGCAGTGAATTTTTTGGTTGTTATAGCAGCGTGGAAACACCTGTTCCCATCCCGAACACAGTAGTTAAGCACGCTTACGCCGATGGTACTGCACTGGTAACGGTGTGGAAGAGTAGGTCACAGCCAGTTTTTTCACTGCCCTTTTTTGTGTCAAAAATTTATAATACTTATTAAGAATTCAATCCCTAACATAAAATAAATGTATAAAATCGTCTTTAATAATATGGGGTATATTTAATTATAT
>JAGGUR010000017.1 GCA_021158425.1 Candidatus Cloacimonadota bacterium
GAGCGGTTAGCCGGATTGGGTGAATTGGCGAATAACCTTTGGTGGAGCTGGCATCCGGCCGCAAGGATGCTATTCAAGATGTTGAACCGTCAGGCTTGGAAGGAAAGTGTCCATAATCCTGTAAAGATAATAAAGGATCTTCCCAAGGAAATTTTTGAATCTGCTGCAAGTGACCAAGAATATCTTCGTCATTATGATGTTGTGCTTGCTAAATTTCAAAAAGAGATGAAGACAAAGAGCGGCTGGTTCTCAGAAAGCTTTCCTGATGCTAATGCTCTGCCTATTGCTTATTTTTCTGCAGAGTATGGGCTGCACCATTCACTTCCTTTTTATGCAGGAGGACTTGGCTTCCTTGCGGGTGACCATGTTAAGGAATGCAGTGACCTTGGAATTCCTTTGGTTGCAATAGGATTTATGTATCCTGAGGGATATCTGCATCAGCGAATTCGTGAGGATGGCTGGCAGGAAAATGCCGATGAAACCCTTGATAGAGATTCTGCTCCAATTACAAGAATCCTTAATAACAAAGGAAAACAGCTTGTAGTTAAAGTGCCTTTCATCGTTCCACCTATTTATGTAGCCATTTGGAAGACAGCAGTTGGTAGAATATCTCTTTACCTGTTAGATACCGATGTAGAAATGAATGCCCCCTGGAACCGCAGTATTTCTGCCCGTCTTTATATAGGAGATATGGAACAGAGGATAAGGCAGGAGATTGTTTTGGGTATTGGCGGAACAGAGGTTTTAAACACTCTGGGCATTAAATATTCGGCGCTCCATCTGAATGAAGGACATCCGGCCTTTGCTCTATTGGAACGGATTAGAGAACGGATCAAGGCAGGTATGAGTTACAAAGAAGCAGTCCAACAGGTAAAGGCTACCTCAGTGTTTACGACCCATACACCTGTTCCTGCTGGTCATGATGTTTTTCCTTTCTACTTAATGAAGAAATATTTCAGATTATACTGGCCCACACTAGGGCTTGACCAAGATTCTTTCCTTAAACTTGGTATCCATCCCCAGAGCCCAAATTCAGGTTTCAATATGACAGCCTTTGCTCTTCGTATGTGTAAGTACCGTAACGGCGTTAGTAGACGACATGGGGAGGTAACCCGTAAAATGTGGCATTGTATATGGCCTGAATTAGAGGAAGAGAAAGTTCCTATTGATTATGTGACAAATGGTGTCCATGTTCCCACATGGATTGAGCCCAAAATGGAGCTGCTTTTCAACAAATATCTCGGTCCCGACTGGCTTGCAAATCATGATAACCCTGTTATCTGGAAACTGATAGATGAAATTCCTGATGATGAGTTATGGAAAACGCATTATTGGTTAAAAATGAAGCTGATTAATAGTATTCGTGAGCGAGCCCGTATACGGTGGACAAAAGATAGGGTCAGCACTACTAATGTTGTAGCTGGAGGTGCCTTGCTGGACCCATCTGTATTAACACTCGGTTTTGCTCGTAGATTTGCCCCCTATAAAAGAGCGGACCTCATCTTTCACGATTGGGAACGTCTCAGAAACATATTAACGAATCAATGGAAACCAATACAGATTATATTTGCGGGGAAAGCTCATCCTGCAGATGACCCAGGAAAACGCGTCCTACAGCGAATATTTAACGCCGCCCATAACCCTGATTTAGCGGGACGAATTGCATTTGTTGAAGACTACGGAGAACAATTGGCTCAATATCTGGTGCATGGGGTAGATGTTTGGCTCAACGATCCTCTACCTCCGATGGAAGCAAGCGGAACAAGTGGGATGAAAGCTGCCTTAAACGGTGTGCCAAATTTAAGCATCAGAGATGGTTGGTGGATAGAGGGCTTTAATGGGGCAAATGGTTGGGCATTTGGGGAAAAAAACATAAATGGTAGTAGGGATAAAGTAGATGCTGGGGCTATATATCAAATTTTGGAAGAGAATATTATCCCTATCTTTTATCAGCGAGCCAATGATGGCATTCCTCATAGCTGGGTGCAAATTATGAAAGAATCCATTAAAAGTAATGGACCAAGATTTAGTGCTCGCCGAATGGTAAAAGAATATGTCAGGAAGTTCTATGCCCCTGCTCTGAAAAATGCATAATTGGTAAATTACATTCAGAAATATTATATAACTCAACTTTTTTCGTAGGAATGAGATTGCTGAATAAATCATAATTACTTTTATAATATCTCTTGCGAGATTTTAGTAAATTTATATTTTATAAAAATAAGTATTCGCCTCATCAGTGTTTATCTGTGGTAAATTAAATTCATAGGAGGATATGATGAAAAAAGTACTACTACTATTAGCAATTGCTGGATTGCTTTTAAGTTGTGCAAAGCGGATTGATTATTCTGTCTTACAGAATATCAATAGAGAAAGCTATGAAACTGCCAACGCAGTTGTGGTAATTGACAGCACAGGGATAGACCTTGAACCATCTGGCAAGTATGTATCAACACAGCACAAACTTGTCAAAATCCTGACAATGAAAGGGAAAGCCTGGTATTCAGAAGCGACCTTTGGCTATTTTACTTTATACGATACTGTAATTGTAAAAATGGCAAGAGTAATTAGCCCTGATGGAAAGGTAATGAATGTCCCCAAAGAGGATATTAAAGATGTGAAGATACCTGCCTTTGGTAAATTCTTCCTGCCAAATGTTAGAATGAAAAAGATTATCTTTCCCAATGTTGAAGAAGGTTCAAGCATTGAGTATGTAATAAAAGACATAATGCAGAGCCCACCTATGGAAGATAATTTTGATGCGTATGTTCTCTTTGAAGGAAAAAATCCTGTAATAAAAAAAGTGTATTCAGTAGCTTCACCAATTCCTTTGAACTGGAAAGTAAAAAATGATGAAGACCAATCAGTAAAATTCCAGGAAAGTCAAAAGAATAATAAAACCATTTACAAATGGTCTGTTCAAAATGTCCCCGGGATAGTTGAAGAACCAATGATGCCACCTATGCCTGATGTTTGTAAAAAACTTCTTATTACTTCTGTGCCTTCCTGGAAAGTGTGGTCCAAATGGTATTGGAATCTTTGTAAAGACAAATTTGCTACAAATGATACTATGAACGCAGTGATAGACAGTGTTCTTGTCGGAAGGGAGACGAGAGAAGACAGTATCAGAGCCCTTTATTACTATGTCTCAAAAAATATCAGATATGTTGGAACCAAGATGTCAGGTAAAAAGGGGGGGTACGAGCCGTTCCCAGCAACAAAGACATTTAAAGATAAATACGGTGTATGCAGGGATAAAGCCTGTCTTCTTACTGCAATGTTAAGAAAAGCTGGATTTGATTCCTACACAGTATTAACGAATCCAATGTTGAATGTAGAGAAGGATATTCCAGTTGACCAGTTTAATCACGCTATAACAGCAGTTAGAGAAAAAGATGGCAGTTTTCTATATATTGACCCAACTGCTGAGAACACGAGGGAATTTTTAAGTTCAATTGAACAAGGTAAAGCAGTATTAGTTTGCGATGAGGATGGTGAAGACTTGCAATACACTCCCAAAGTACCAGCAGAAAAAAA